>DAOVCZ010000040.1 GCA_030669775.1 Chloroflexota bacterium
GTAATTGTTTGCTCAAGATCTGTGGTGACCACACCGCTGATGATGGAAGCGAAGACATCATCCATCAAGTTCTTCAGTTCGGTCACTTCAGAGAGTGTCTGCCTGACTGACTCGAACAAGCGTGCATTCTCGATTGCGACAGCTGCCTGGTTGGCGAAAGCAGCTAATAGATTCTTCTCGGTCTCGGTGAAAAGACCTTCGCGCAGCCGATTGTCGGCGTAGATCACCCCAATGATAGATTCTTTCAGGATGAGTGGAACACACAAGATCGAACGCAGGTTTAGGGAGATAATGCTTTCTTGATCATCGAAGCGGGGATCCTGTTGAGCATTGGTTGTAAGAATTGGTTGCCCTTCGGCAAGCACTCGGTTAACAATAGTCCGGCTGAGTACAGAGTCAGAAGCATCCAGGGATTCATGTTCCCAATTGCGTGCAATGTGAATGCTGAGTTCTCCCTGGTTATTATTCAGCATGAGAAATCCCCGCTCAGCGCCTGTCAAGCGGACGATAGTGTCCATCACAATTCGCAAGACATCATCCAGCTGTAAAGATGAGTTCACCACCTGGCTGATATTTGCTAATTCAAGATGGTTATCCCGTTCTTCTTTTTGCTTGGCAACCTGAGTGCTAAGTTGGGACAGGGAACTGGTCAAGAGTGCCAGATCATCAAAAATGGCTTCCAAATCTGCTGAACTACCATGGGCAAGGGCGGTATGAATTTGTTCCGTTAGCTGGCTTAAGTGGAAAATTTGCCTGTCAAGTGAGAAATTCGTTGAATTGGATGAATCGCTATCCATCTAATATCCAATTTGGGTAATGATCAAGTTCTAGCGGATGAGCGCCTCTTGCTTTTTGGGTCTTGAAAGCGAGTAAAGAAGCGCTGCAGTCTGGCGAGATAGGAAAGCTTGCGAATCTCTTTCCCGGCAAGCTGAGCTTCTTCAGAATCGGAGGCTTGATTGCCGTAAATCGAATTCTGGTATTGAATAACCACTGATCGGACCGGATTTTCTGCTACCGGAAGAATTTGGACGAGATCGGCCCCACGTTCGGAAGGTGTATCTGCCAATTGGGGAGGTTGCCCGAGGCGAGAAAGGGCATGATTGAGTTCAAGATAAGCCCGTGAGAGGGGCGATAAACCTGCGTGATGAGCCCAGTGGATTAAGAATTTTGGAGATTTGATACCCACACGTTCCAGACTAGATTCTAATTGAACCGGAATTGGGGGCGAGCCTCTCTGGATGCGAACTCTGCGAACAAGCAGGGTGATGGAAATGATTATGATGATCATCATTGCGACATAGATCGGAGTCGGATCAATTGGCAGACCTCCGATCAATGCACCCTGAGTTGAGTCTCTCAAAGCTGATAATTCATCCAAACGACGCAGGATGCGACCCTCCATTTCCTCACTTAGAGTGTCTTGAGCAGGTGATTCAGAAGAATCAGATAGAAGTCCAATAGGGCGAATAATGGGTTGTTGCGAGACTGTCGGTTCGAATTCTACCCACCCAATATTGGGGAAATAAACTTCAGGCCAGGCATGCGCATCGCGATGGCGGACATCAAAGATATCGTTCGTAATTTGTGTCTCTTGGGGGATGTTTTCACCACCAGACTGCAGGGTTGGTATTTCCTCTGTACCCCCAGGTGATATGCGTTCTCCCTCGGCATAGCCCACTGCTAGGCGGGCTGGAATCCCCAATGAACGCAACATCACAATTTCAGCACTGGCGTAGTAATTACAAAATGCCTGCTTGTGGTCGAAGAGCACCCAATCAATGGGTTCCTGATCACCTGGAGGACCGGGAACTGTATCGTTATATTTAAAATTTGTGCGAAGAAAATCCGTAATCGCCTGAGCGATATCGTATGGGTTATCGAATTCCGAAGCGATCTCCTCGGCCAGTTCAAGTGTACGCGGGGTGATCGTGTCAGGCAGTTGCAGGTAGCGCGCGGTGACCCAGGATGGGTAATCTGTGCCAGCCTCGCGCAATTCCTTTTGTGAGGCGGTGGTAAGTGAAGCTTCAACTCGATAAGTGTCGCCCGCGAGTAAGATAGGATCAGCTTTTAGATGGCTCAGGTCAACAGAGCCGTCAGAATTAATCCCATAGTATGCATCCGCAGGACGGCTTACCCAAACTGGTTGGGAGGGCGTTTGCAGAGTTTGAATGGGGAAGAGAGTCGTAATCGTGAAAGTGCTGCTGGCTCTGCTCTCATACTCGGGGAGGTTGAGGTTGAAATCATCTGGGGAAACGAAATTAACTGCCGGAAGCGTGCTGGACCAACCAGCCTCGTAATTATCATAGACCCGAGAGCGCCAGTAATAGCGGACACTCGAGGAGGCACGCGGAGGTGCTTGTATGGTCATGATGATCGTATCGCTGAGTGGGTTTCCTCTCCCGAGGGGAAGATTTTCGCCATAGAAATCCGTGACTACACCGACAGAAGCTTGTAGAGAATAAAAAACATTGCTCAAGCGATCACGAACATCTAACCATGGTCGAGTGACATTGAGCCAAACTTGTTCTGCTTGCGGAACTGCTGAGGCAACCGCGGGGACAGTCCAGGCAAAAAGAACCAGAATGACTGTGGTGATCAATCCCAGACGAAGCGAATCGAGCCCAACATAAGGCGGGAGATAGGTCCCGTTATTTTTCCACCGGTATTGAAGTTTAACGAAATGCAGACGAGCAACCAGAAGTAATGCCAGGAAAATAAAACCTGCTAAGAACCAGGTCCGCCCCGGCAGGAATGGATCATATACCTGGAAGATGATTATGGAAAATCCGGCCGGTATAATCGCCCGCCAGGGATTCCCATGACGTGTGAGGCTGTAGCCCGCGTAAAAACTCAGTGTCCAGAACAGGCTTGCCATCAAAAGGTTGAAAAACAAGTTGTCGGTAACAGGTTTTTGTTGGAATATTTGATCAAGAATGATCAGCATGCGATTGCCCATACTGATCATTCTTTCGGGCCACAGAACCCCCTGACCCAAGGTCAACCCAAATCGCCAGACGACGACAAATGCACCGTAAACAAATGCAAAGAATCTTACTAACCTAGGCGAAAAAGTGCTTTTCCCAAGCGCGAGACCGGCAACCACCCCCAAGAGCGCTATTGTTTGGACCAGGTTTAATTCGTTGGTCCAGCTGGTGGCATTTAATCGGGTCGCCGCGATGTATATCGCCGCAATCAGGAGCAATACGGCGGGCCAATCCCACCAACGTTTGGGTCTTGAATCACTGACTGGAAATTCCATAACTCACACCGATAATCATCAAAACTTCACAGGGTATTGATCAGGATACATTAAGATTACTATGCTATTTGGGATTTGGTTCAGAGACCAAATGTGTGAGTTTATTATATCAGCCGAGGGGAGAAGCTTGACCAGACACCTATCACTCTAAGCTGATGCTAATCGTGTCAAAATTTTTTGAATGGCGATATTTACTCTCAGCTACTTAGGAACAAAAATGAGGTAAAATCTAACCTGGGGTTTTACCTCATTGGATTGCAGGATGATCTACCCAAACGGTTGACAGTATTTGCAAAAGCAGATTAATTTAAAGAAGGTTAAACTGCTCAAACGCTGATTTTCTCGACCTTTTTACCAGTGACCACTGCCAGGCGTTCACCGACATATTGCTCAAGACCGTTTGAGGCTTTGGAGAATGCCTCCGCAGTGGCGATTGTTGCCGGGTGATAATTAAACTGGTTGATTTCCATACCATTTTCATCCCAAGACTGGAGTACATAAGGGATTTTGCTCATCTTGTCTATCACTTCGTAAGGTACATCTTCGTAAAGGATCTCTTCATCAAATGTCAGCTCCTCGCATTTTTGGATGAGCGGGTCGAGCACATAAGGTGGCATGGTGTAGACGATATCGCCAGCGATCTTTTCGATATCCCAGAAATGATTCTTGCCACCTACCAGGGGTCCATAGCGCAAAGAGCAGGCCAGCATTTTACTGGGTAAGGCGTTGTCCTTCAACAGGTTGAAAGCTTTGCGGAATATATAGATACCTAACCAATGTTTATCTGCCCAGGTTAATTGAATACCACGTCGCTGCGCTTGCTGCTCAAGGGCAGGATTCTCGGTGAGGCGGCCGATCATCATCGTGATCACAGCCCGCCATTTGCTCATATCAGTGCCGTTCTCTTCGGCGATTTGGACACCATCGGCGGCGGCATTTGCCACAGCCCAAATTTGCGGTAAGGTGAAGCAGGTCGTGACGTTGGTGGGAATGGCCATGGAAGTCAGGATGCGCACTACATCGACACCCTCACCGCTGGCAGGCACTTTGATCATCAAATTTGGTGCGATTGCTCGAATTTCCTGGGCGGTCTCAACCATTTTATCTACATCTGTCAGCAGACGTGGATCCAGCTGACCTGAGATGTAACCAAAACGACCAGCAGAGGCTTCCCAAATCGGCATCATCATCTCTGCCCCGCGACGAATGACTTCTTTGTAAGTGAGCCAGAAGTACTCATTCAATTCGAGACCCGGGTTGGAAGCGATCAAATCGTCGATCCATTCATTCCAGAATTCTGGATCATTCTTGACCGCTGTCAGCGAGAGGGGCGGGTTTGTGGTGCAGCCACGCACCAGACTTTGGGCTGGATCATCGAGATCATATATCCGGTTGAGCTGCTCGTCCAGTAGGGATTTCTTTTCTTGCGGTGCAGCCGCGACCATATCTTTGACCCATGATTTGAAAATTAGTGGCGATGAATCCCACCAGATCTCCATGTCAGGATTTACCTGGGTCAAGCGCTCAAGTACACTCTCATTCATCAGTATGCCTCCATATTTAATGTGTTTGTAGTTATGAATTTATTTGAATAGCAGTTTTTTTGTCTGTTCAATGAAGAACAGTAATTAGCGATTGAGGATCACTGTCAACGAATACATATCTCCCCGGTTATAGCAGTAGGTGAATTCCACCGGGGTTCCATCTTCTGCATATACCGTTCGTTCCTTGAATAAAATTGGAGCACCTGCTTGAATTTGCATCACTTTGGCGAGCTCTTGATCTGCCAGGCGCGCTTCTATTTTTTGGACTGCCCGCTTAACTGGATATCCATTTTTTTCAAATTTGGACCACAGATGCTGAACGTCAAAATCATGCAATTCCTCCTGGATCATTTCTGAAAACAACCGGTGAGGGATATAAGCATCGTGGAGGGTTACCATAACCTCGTCAGCTTGACGCAGGGATTTAATGTGTATAACGAATTCATCTGACTCCAGCAGAAGGGCTTGAGCGATCATAGGTGTTGCGTGAATGACTTCGAATTCAAGGATCGTTGCTTTGGCATGGATCCCATGCTTGTCAGAATTTTCAAAAAAATTTGTCAGTCGGCTGTGGTCTCGCTCGATGTGGGGCAGGGTTACAAAGGTCCCAACGCCATGACGACGGTATAAGAGTCCATCATCGATAAGATCGGAAGTTCCCTGGCGGACTGTCATCCTGCTGACACCAAACTGAGTGGCCAATTCATCTTCAGATGGCAGTTTTTGACCCCTTTCTAATTCCCCCGAAGCGATCTGTTGTCGTAGGGATTCACGAATTTTCACATATAGCGGGATACCTTCGGTATTGGATATATCACTCATTGATATTAATGCTATTGTTATTTGATGCCTTTATATTATCTAGACGTATAGATATCTATATTATATATCAATTTTGATGGTTTGGGAAGTGGATTCTCTGTTGAATTGATGAAAAGTATCAAGATGAGGTTTATTTATGGTAAAATTTTCCCCATTGCCAATATTGCTGAGCAATGCAGCGGTAAAATCTATCTTGAGGTGAAAAACTCCTGGGAGAATTCGGTTATCACTTTCTCCTGACGATTTAGGAGCGCCTATGCTTAACGATTGGATTTTTATTGGAATTTTCCTTCTCCTAGCCCCAGTATTTCCAGCTCTTGCATTACTTATCCCCAGATTGATCGCCCCCCGGAAACCAAATCCACTGAAGACTGAAACTTACGAATGTGGTATTGAGACTTATGGGGAAACCTGGGTTCAATTCAAAGCCCAATATTATATTTTTGCACTAGTCTTTCTGATTTTTGACATTGAAGTAGTATTCTTATATCCCTGGGCAGTGGCATTTGATCAACTTCCAATGTTCGCAGTTCTAGAAGGGGTACTCTTCATTATGATTCTTGTAGCTGGGCTGTTTTACATCTGGCGCAAGGGTGTTTTGGAATGGGTCTAGGGGGTCCAAGGTTTAATATTAAAAAGGCTGATGGAAAAATCCCTCAGCCTTTTTGTGCGGCTTAATTTCGGTTGAATTCTTTCCACCAGGAGAGTTGGCATGAGCGATCCGGTTAATTCCATAGCTGAATGGCTGCGGACGATATTCTCCAATTGGGGATTATCTGAAGGATTGATCACGGTGATCTTAGCTGTGTTGGGCGTTGTGATATTGGCAGCATTTGTCTTGATTATCGACATCATGTTGGTCTGGATCGAACGTAAGATAGTAGCACGGTTTCAAGACCGTTTTGGTCCCAACCGGGTGGGACCATTTGGCATCATCCAACCCATTGCAGATGTGATCAAATTGCTGATCAAAGAAGATATCATGCCAAATGGGGCGGACAAGTTTATCTTCAATATTGCCCCAATTATTGCCCTGGCAGCCGTACTATTATTGTGGGCGGTGGTTCCCTTTGCTCCGACGATCATAGGAGCGGATATCAATGTGGCTGTCCTTTATGTGGTTGCCATCGGTTCGATCGGTACGCTGGCGATCATTATGGCTGGTTGGGCTTCCAACAATAAATACGCTTTACTGGGTGCATTTCGCACAGTAGCACTGATGATCGCATATGAGGTGCCGATGCTCATTGCCCTTTTGGTGCCAGTTCTTCTAGCGCGCTCAATGGGAATGCAAACAATTGTTGCTGCACAAAGCACCTGGTACATTTTTGTTGTGCCGTTAGCCGCAGTGATCTTATTCATTTCATCTATTGCTGAGCTCGGCCGGACACCATTTGATATCAGCGAAGCTGAATCAGAGATCGTCGCCGGTTTCCATATCGAATATACAGGGATGAAGTTTGGGCTGTTTTATGCGGGTGAGCTGTTACATGCATTGACTGTTTCGGCTTTGATCTCCACCTTGTTCTTAGGAGGCTGGCGAGGTCCTTTCGTCGATCAGGTGCCAATTCTAGGTCCGGTTTACTTATTTATAAAATCTTTCCTTGTCTATTATTTGATCATGTGGATACGCTATTCATTCCCGCGAGTTCGAATCGACCAAATGCTGGGTTTCAACTGGAAATTCCTGACTCCATTAGCATTGTTTCTCCTGATCGTGGTCGCGATCCTCGATAAGCTTTTAGTCGGGACATCCCAAGCAGTATACGTTTTGGTTATGTTAGGAGCCAATCTGGTGATTGTCTGGGCTACCGTGCTTATCCTGCGGGCATATGCGCGTGTGGAGCGGAAACGGATCGGTGAAGAGCGACCGGTAGCGATTTCTCCGGATACCGAATCAAGCGAACTAGTAGGACAGGAGTGAGGTGATGACTGTTTTGCAGGTGATCTTTCTAATTACAGCAGTCGTAACCCTGGGTGGGGCTGTGATGGTCGTCACTGCCCGAAATTTGATCCACGCCGCCCTTTGGTTGATCCTGACCTTATTTGGCGTGGCGGTACTGTACGGATTGCTGAACGCCACTTTCTTCACAGTGATACAGGTTGTAATTTACATTGGGGCAATCGCTATTCTGATGATCTTCGCCATCATGCTGACCCGGAGAGTCAAGCAGGAAGCCGGTAGCAGCGTCAATAAAGGCTGGTGGTTGGCTGGATTGATGTCGCTTGTCTTATTCACTGCCTTGGTTTGGATGTTCAGCACTTGGAGTGGTTTTCAAACGACATTACCTGTAATGCCTGCAAATGTTGACACGATTAAGGTGTTGGGTACTGCGCTGGTATCTCCAAATGGCTATGTTATACCCTTCGAAATCGCCTCGGTTCTGCTCATGGCAGCATTGATCGGTGCAGTCGTGGTGGCTTGGGAGAGAAAATCATGATTTCACTATCTTACTTTCTAGTCTTTGCGGCCGCATTGTTCTGCATCGGTTTGTATGGCGTCTTAGCTCGCAAGAACGCAATTGCAATACTAATGGGTATCGAGTTGATGCTTAATGCAGTAATCATCAACCTGATCGCCTTCTGGCGTTTTCGCAGCCCAGAAATGATCGCCGGTCAGGCTTTTGCAGTCATCGTTTTTGCGGTAGCAGCTGCAGAAGTAGCCGTTGGTCTGGCTTTATTCATCTCAATTTATCGCCGACGCAACACGATCGCCGCTGACGAGATCGATCTTTTGAAATGGTAACAGGAGGTAATTAATGGAAACATCGACGCTCGTCTGGCTCCTGCCTGCTCCACCGCTATTGGCATTTTTCCTGATTATTCTCCTGACCAATCGCAGTAAGGGTTTGAGCCATTTCCTGGGTATTGGAGCCGCATTGCTCTCCTTTATTGGCAGCATGGTGATTGCCACGCTGGCTCTCCAATCAGGACATCTTGGCGAGGAGCCGTTTACCTCGGTTCTCAATTGGTTCCCGACTGGGGATACCTGGTTCCAGATCGGTGTCTGGGTCGATCCACTCACGGTCGCAACACTCTTCTTCGTGGCAATCACTGTACTGATGATCATCATCTATAGTGTTGGTTACAACAACTATGGACAGCCCAAAGGGGATCATGATGCACCCGGTTTACAACCCCAAGGTGCCACAGTAGAAGATGAACAAGGGCACAAACATCGGATGCCTTCTATTGAGCCGATGTATTCACGGTTTTTCGCTTTTCTCTCTCTATTTGCGTTTGGTATGTATGTCCTGGTGGTCTCCAATAACCTGCTGACTTTATTTGTGGGTTGGGAGATCATGGGCTTGTGTTCATACCTGCTGATCGGTTTCTGGTATGCGAAGCCATCTGCCAGGGCAGCAGCGATCAAAGCTTTTATCACTACCCGGGTTGGCGATGTGATCATGCTTCTGGGTTTGGTTTACCTGTACACCCTAGCTGGCAGCTTGAGCTACGATGTCATATTCTCGGAAGAGACATTGCACCTGCTTACAATCACCGGGGCACCGTTCTTAGGGGTATCCGCGGCGGTTGTGATCGGCATATTTCTCTTTATCGGAACGATCGGTAAATCCGCCCAATGGCCACTGCATGTCTGGTTGCCGGACGCCATGGAAGGTCCTACACCGGTTTCAGCTATGATCCATGCTGCCGCGATGGTTTCGGCGGGTGTGTACCTGGTGATCAGGGTTTTTCCGATCATCTCGGCGGGTATGGTGCATGGTGAGCCCACGATCACGATGAATTTGATGGCTTTCATTGGCGCCTTCACCGGTCTTTTCGCAGCTACGATCGCTGTGGCTCAGAACGATATCAAACGCGTTCTTGCTTATTCAACAATATCGCAGCTTGGGTACATGATCGCGGCCATAGGTATTGGAGCTTATGTTGCCGCAGCCTTCCACCTGTTCACCCATGCTTTCTTTAAAGGTTTATTATTCATGGGTTCCGGATCTGTGATCCACGGTGTGGAGCACGGCGTTCTGCACACTGGCGAGGATATCGATCCCCAGGATATGTTCAATATGGGAGGCTTGCGTAAGAAAATGCCGATCACTTTCTGGACCTTTTTGATCGGTGGTCTCGCGCTTTCAGGTTTCCCGTTTTTTACCGCTGGATTCTGGTCAAAGGATGAGATTTTAGCTGATGCTTTTGCCCATTCAAGTTGGGCAGTCTTGATTGTATTGGCGTTGGCAGCCATATTAACGGCATTCTATACCATGCGCCAGATCACGCTCACTTTCCTTGGAAAATCACGCACTGAGTCAGCTAATCACGCGGTTGAGTCGAAGTGGACGATGACTTTCCCACTCGTTTTTCTGGCTGTTTTCGCGATCGCAGCCGGGTGGCCAGGTATACCCCTGGACTTCCCATTCATTGGTGGTTTTATCCCCAACTTCATTCATGATTTCGTCGGGGAGACTTTGGCTGAACATCCAGAAGCGGTGACATTCAACTGGTTTCCCTTATTGATTTCATTGGCAGTTTCGTTTGGCGGATTAATCCTTGGTTGGTTTGTTTACAAGGATGTTCCTGCCGGAGCACCTGACCCTCTCGAGAAACCTTTAGGCCCACTTTATACACTCTTGAAGAATAAGTACTACTTTGATGAGCTCTATGACTTTATTTTCGTCCGACCGGCATATTGGATTTCACGGACATTTACCTACTTATGGCTCGATCGCACTATTATCGATGGCATCCTGCATGCCATCGCATGGGTGGCGTTCAGCATAGGTGGTATCTTCCGCAACTATATTGATAAGCCGATCGTGAATGGATTTGGTGATTTCGTCGGTGAGAGCGTGAAACGTATCGGTCGCTCTGCACGATTTATTCAAACTGGCCGCGTTCAACAGTACATGGTCATGGCCTTGATCATCGCCTTCGGCACATTGTTTTATTACCTGTTTTTATTATCGCAGCCATGATCACATCTACCAAACCCACTTTTATTGAGGTTTATTGAATTCAGGGTTTCAGGAGCCAAGAATGGAATTCATCATAAATAATCTGCTCAGCCTAATCCTGTTTAGCCCGGTGGTTGTAGCCATCGTGGTAATTCTATTACCGCGGGAAGAGGTGAAACTGCAGCGTTGGGTGGCATTCCTGGGAAGCCTCATACCGCTGGCTTTATCACTGGTCTTATGGTTTAACTTCAACCCGAACCAGCCCGGTTTCCAATTTCAAGAGAACTATGTGTGGTACGAACCGATTAATTCTTCCTATCATGTAGGCGTGGATGGCATCTCGCTTACCATGGTGATGTTAACGACCTTGCTCATCCCGCTGGCCATTCTGGCATCCTACAGCATCAAGGATCGAGTCAAAGTATATATGTTCTTCTTCCTGATGCTGGAAATGGGAATGTTGGGTGTATTCCTGTCCCTTGACCTGCTGGTGTTCTTCGTCTTCTGGGA
>DAOVCZ010000112.1 GCA_030669775.1 Chloroflexota bacterium
AAGACCGGATGCTTTCTGGGGACCACGCGATGTGGTCGTTGATCCAGATGGCCGGGTCATCGTCAGCGATACGGGCAATAAACGCATTGTAATTTTCGGACCTGATGGCGACTTCATCGCCCAATTCGGCGAAGAAGGTTATGCCCCAGGCCAATTTTACGAACCAGTCGGGCTTGCATTAGATGATGAAGGTCATCTGTATGTAGCTGACACCTGGAATCAGCGCATCCAATCATTTAGTCCGGATGATCTTGGCAGCTTCGAACCATTGAATTCTTGGGATGTTTTCGGCTGGTTTGGCCAATCCCTGGATAATAAACCGTTTCTGGCTGCTGATGACCAAATCCATTTATTTGCAACTGATCCCGAAGGTGTCCGTGTACTCGAATTCACCAGCGATGGCGAGATCGTTCAGTATTGGGGTGACTACAGCCTGGGGAATGATGGTTTCAGTCTGGTCGGTGGGATCGCGGTGGATGCCCAGGGGGATGTGTGGGTTACAGATGCTGGAAACAGTCGCGTAATGCATTTCAGCCTGCCGTAAAATGTGGGTGGTATAATCCCGGAGCATTTCCAAACGGCTCGCGAGCCAAAATCTTTAATGGGGAGTCTTCCTGAATGAAATTACACGAGTATCAATCAAAGCAGATCTTCTCACATTACGGAATCCCCATCCCCTCTGGACGTGTTGCTGCAAATGCAGCTGATGCAAAACAAATTGCCGAAGAACTAGGTGGCCACGTGGTGATCAAATCTCAGGTTCTGGTTGGTGGACGTGGGAAAGCAGGCGGCATCCGCTTGGCTAAGAGTCCACAGGAAGCTGAAGATTTGGCCACTCAAATCCTGGGGATTAAAATTAAAGGTTTACCTGTGCGTAAGGTCCTGGTCGATGAAGCAGCAAGTATTGAAACCGAGATTTACCTGGGGATTACCAATGACCGGGCAGAGCGAAAACCAGTTATGATGGCCTCTTCTGCGGGTGGGGTTGAAATTGAACAAGTTGCCAAGGAGACACCGGATAAAATCGTTAAAGTTCATATTGATCCCTTGCTGGGATTGCGTGATTACCAGGCTCGAGATATAGCCGCCGGCATCGATTTACCCCGTGAACACTGGCAAACTTTTAGTCAAATCGGGCGAGGACTCTGGCGTGCATACCTCAGAAGTGACGCAACCTTAGCGGAGATTAATCCCTTGGTGATTACCTCCCAGAACCGGCTCCTGGCAGTGGACGGCAAGATGGTGCTCGATGACAATGCCCTTTTCAGACATCCGGATTTAGCTGAGATGCGCGATGTCGATGTTGAACCCAAAGCCGAAACGGAGGCCAGAAAATATAACCTGTCATTCATTAAGTTGGATGGATACATCGGCTGCATGGTCAACGGGGCTGGTTTAGCAATGGCAACCATGGATATTATCAAGCTGCATGGTGGGAAACCGGCAAATTTTCTGGACATTGGAGGTGGAGCAAGTTCGGAAAAAGTGGCAGCTGCATTGCGGATAATCCTCTCTGATTCTAATGTGAAGGCAGTTCTATTCAATATATTCGGGGGAATCACTCGTGGCGATGAAGTTGCCCGGGGTATCCTGGCAGCTCTGCAAGAAGTTAAGACCGATGTTCCCATGGTTACTCGACTGGTCGGCACAAATGCTGAGGAAGGGCGGCAGATTCTCTCTGAGGCAAACATGATCACTGCCGAAACTTTGGTCGATGCCGCAAAGAAAGCCATCCGCGCTGCACAGGGAGGTGAACAAGTATGAGCATTCTCGTAGACAAGAATACGCGCCTACTCGTTCAAGGTATCACGGGAAACGAAGGGCTATTCCATACCCAACACATGCTCGCTTATGGAACCAATGTTGTCGCTGGTGTTACCCCTGGTAAAGGCGGTGGATGGGTTCTCGAAGGAAAGGTACCGGTATTTGATTCGGTCCGCATTGCACATGAAGCAACGGGAGTAAATACCAGTGTGATCTTTGTTCCCTCCCGGTTTGCCGCGGATGCAATTTACGAAGCAGCCGATACTGGGATTCAACTGATCGTTTGTATCACTGAGGGTATTCCTGTCCAGGATATGATGCGAGTGCGCAATTATCTGGATCAGAAAGGCATTCGCTTGGTTGGTCCGAACTGTCCTGGAGTGCTCACTCCCGGAGAAGCCAAGGTAGGCATTATCCCTGGTGATATTTCAATCCCCGGGAATATTGGTGTGGTTTCCCGCTCTGGAACATTGACTTACGAAGTCCTGTACGCGTTAAAGCTGGTTGGGCTGGGTACATCCACATGTGTTGGGATTGGTGGAGACCCAATCAACGGTACCAGCTTCATCGATGTCCTTGGAATGTTTGAGGCGGATCCATATACAGACAAAATTATCTTGATCGGCGAAATCGGCGGAACAGATGAAGAGAAGGCAGCAGAATACATTGCTGATCACCTCACAAAACCAGTCGCCGCATTCATTGCTGGCCAGACCGCACCACCAGGGAAGCGTATGGGACACGCGGGAGCCATTGTCGAAAGCGGCTCAGGAACTGCAGCTGATAAGATCAAAGCTTTACAGGATGTCGGTGTACAAGTCGCCTCCCATCCCGAGGAAATCGCCGAACTGCTGGCATAGTTTTACAAAAAAGAAAATCCTGGAGTGGAATTCTCCAGGACGAAGGGAAGATTTACTGGATCTGCGATCGATTGGATCACAGATCCAGCTCATTAAAATCAAAATTCCAGGAAGTCTTATTATTCTGCACGTGAGACAGTAATGGTTAATCCTACAAATCCGCCCAATTCATTGGCTTACATATTGATCGCCAAGCGGTCTCAGCGGCATTTTCTCGCCGTATTTTACCAATAGGGCCAATCGCATTATCCGGTGGTCTTACCAATTCCCATTCAAATTCAGGCAGCTCTTCCTGATAAAAAGCAACTACTTCTTCTTCAGAAGCATCAATCTGGTAATTGACGTTCTTGTCTAAGCGACCATCCTGAAGCTGGCAGGCACCATCCATCACTGGAACACCACTTGTAACTTCAACATCTGGTGGAAGTTCTTCACCTGAATCAGAGTCGACCACTGATTCCGGAGTTTATTGTACTTCGGGGGTTTCGCCGCCAGCTATAACACCATCATATTCATCCACCGGAACACTACTCGGAGAACAAGCAGAAATAATCATAATAATGCAGCGATTAGAATCGCCAGATTAAATAATTTGACCTTCTTCATACCTATCCCCTCCTTAATCAACACCCATAGTTTCTTAAATCAACACAGGTTTTCCCAAACATAATTGGGATACTTCTAGTTGGTAATCAAATTCGATTAAAAGAAGTTAATGAAATTAAAGGCGCGGATTTGACCGCGCCTATTAAGGAATTTAGTTGATCAGCTAACTCAACATGTGATCGTTAATGTACTTGACCACATCTCCAACAGTGCTGATTTTCTGCGCATCCTCATCTGAGATCTCCCCACCAAATTTATCCTCAAAAGCCATGATCAATTCAACCAGATCGAGTGAATCTGCTTCAAGATCCTCACGGAACCTCGCTTCTGGTGTTACTTTACTTTCATCTACGTTTAGTAAATCTACAATGATTTCCTTGACTTCCTCAAAGGTGTCTGCCATTGAAAACCTCCATGCAATTTATTTCGGTAATTGTATCCTCGCATTCAAATATGTCAAGTCTAGATTGTCTTTCAGGGTAAGCAATGATCAATAATATTGACAGGCATGATCCCGACTGGTAAGATACACTCAATTGACTGGAACACCGCTTAATGCCAAAAGTTACGCAAACCAGCTCCCGAAAAGCTGATCACATTCGGATAAATTTGGACGAAGACGTCAGGTCTGGTCTCACTTCAGGGTTAGAGCACTATCACTTCACACATCAAGCCCTTCCAGAGATCAACCTGGAAGAAGTTGATCTTGGCTTGCAAGTTTTTGAGCGCAGTTTGAACGCTCCGCTCCTGATCTCATCAATGACCGGTGGGACTGAACAAGCTGGAAAGATCAATCGCACATTAGCTGAAGCTGCCCAAGAAACCGGTATTGCCATGGGGCTTGGCTCACAACGAGCAGCGATTGAAAATCCAGATCTACATTCCACATTCCAGGTTCGCCAATATGCACCAGATATTTTGCTCTTTGCCAATCTGGGAGCCGTCCAGCTCAATTACGACTATGGCCTAGCACAGTGCCAACAGGCAGTGGAAATGATCGCTGCGGATGCCTTGATTCTACATCTCAATCCTTTGCAAGAGGCTGTTCAACCAGAAGGGGACACACGATTTGCAGGTCTACTCGCCAAGATTGAAGCAATTTGCCAGGAACTACCGGTACCTGTTATCGCTAAGGAAGTTGGTTGGGGTTTCTCTGAAAAAGCTGCCCGTCAATTAGCTGATGCTGGTGTATCCGCAATCGATGTTGCCGGTGCTGGAGGTACTTCCTGGACCCAGGTTGAAATGCACCGGGCAGAAAACCAGGATCAGACTCGCTTGGCTGCTGCTTTTATTGATTGGGGTATACCGACCTCTCAGGCGATATTAAACATTCGTGCAAGCGCGCCACAAATGACCATTTTCGCCTCAGGAGGTCTGCGGGATGGGATCGACATCGCCAAGTGTGTCGCTCTCGGAGCATCCTTGGGTGGTATGGCAAGCTTATTCTTGAAAGCTGCCAATCGATCATTGGACAGCACTATTGAAACCATTCTTTTGATCCAACGCCAGATCCAAGTTGCGATGTTTGCCTCCGGTGTTGGCAACATTGAGCAACTGCAAAGAACCCCGCTTCTCAAGTCCTAAATAAATTTGCTACCAACCCGATAATTCATGACAGATGATCTAAACACCCAGGAATTGCTTGATGCAATTGAAGGCGAGCTTCACAAATCGCTAGGTGATCAGGGCAATGGTGAGTTGAGGCAGTATTACTCCATGCTGACCTACCACCTCGGTTGGGAAGGAGAAGGTGCCGGACCAGAGGCGCGCGGGAAGCGGGTGCGCCCATTATTGTTGCTCTTGACCTGTGCCGCAGCAGGTGGAGATTGGCAAAACGCCCTCCCAGCAGCTGCCGCAGTAGAACTGATCCACAATTTCTCGCTCATCCACGATGATATCCAGGATAACAGTCCTATCCGCCGCGGCCGGGAGACTGTTTGGAAGCGCTGGGGAGTCGCTCAAGCGATTAATGCCGGTGATGCCATGTTCACCCTCGCCCACCTGTCCTTGCTGCGCTTGGAAAGAACTACTTCCCTCACAATTACGACTCAAGCAGCAAATACGCTACAGTTGGCGTGCTTGCAGCTCACTAAGGGACAATACCTCGATTTAGAATTTGAAACACAAGCCCAACTACCCATGAAAGCTTATTGGCAAATGGTTGGTGGGAAAACGGCAGCTCTTTTAGGAGCTTGTACAGAGTTGGGGGCGATTGTGGCGAACGCACCCCAATCCCGCCGCGAAGCTTTTCGAGATTTCGGCTATCGTCTCGGTTTGGCTTTCCAAGCTCAAGATGACATCTTAGGAATCTGGGGTGACGCAGCCTTGACTGGTAAATCGAACGAAAGCGATCTGATCGCTGGAAAGAAATCCTTGCCCGTAATTTACGGTCTTGAGCAAGAAGGTCCTTTTGCTGCCCGGTGGGCTCACGGCCCAATCCAACCCCAAGAAACGAAAGCCCTCGCCGACCAGCTGGAAAATGAAGGTGCACACACGTACACCCAGGAATCTGCCAGCAAGATGACAGAGCAAGCTTTGCAATCACTCTCAGAAGCCAATCCACAAGGACAAGCTGGCGAAATTCTCATTTCTCTCGCGAACCGCTTATTGCGCCGCGAAGTTTAGACACCTTCAAATAAAACGTAGAAAAACCTGATTCCCCAATAATCGACCCCGAGTGGTGAGTCTTAAATGATCGCTGGTCATTCGATCCCTTTCCAGCAACCCCACTTCTATTAATTCATCTATCTGCGTGTCAAAAATATCTTCAGGTGTGGTACCAAAACGAGCCTGGAATTCTTTTTGGGAAATCCCCTCCTTTGTCAGGCGTAATCCCATCATCATCGTTTCTTTGATCTCTTCACTTCGATCGATGGTCACCACAGAAGCGGTGGCTGGAGTCATCGGAAACGAAAGATTATTTTGTTGGTCTTCTCATCCCTGGTAAGTAATTTCTGGATATATACCCTTGGAGAGCGCACATTGACCGTGCGTTTTCCTTCGGCATACCCATGTGCACCCGCTCCTAAACCCACATAAGGGAAATTACGCCAATACTGCAAGTTGTGCTGGCAGGCTAACATACCCTTTTCCTTGTCTCTTCGAGCCCAATTCGAAATCTCGTATTGTTCGAAACCACGCTCGTTCAATAATTCTGAAGCCCATTCATACATCTCAGCGGATAGATCTTGATCTGGCTCCGACAACAAACCCCTGGTGACCCAGCTTTCAAGTGGTGTACCCGGCTCAATGGTGAGCGAATATAAGGAGAGATGATCCGGTCCGAG
>DAOVCZ010000266.1 GCA_030669775.1 Chloroflexota bacterium
GATGAGGACCACGTTCTCTTGGGTAAAAACATCTCCCTGGAGGATGGCTTGTAGAACGGATCGCAGCAGGTAAACCACATAGGCCAACCCGATCGCAGTCAGTAGCTTGGCAAGATTGCTGATGAAGATAAAGTACCAATCGGTAGTTTCTAGCCGCAGCGTGCCCTGTGCCTCATCCACATAAGCAGTCTGGATGCCTTTGGCTTCCGCTCCAGCAACCTCAACCTCAAATTGAGGCTCATAACCTGATCCAATCCCTACCGGGACAGAAGAGGTGATGGTGATGTCACCCATGTTAAGGATCAAGGGTGAGAACGCGATCCACAGAGCGAGGAAGACGCATACGAATATCAGCAATCCAAAAATTATATCCAGCAAGGTCTTCACAATACGGGGGAGTTGTTGATTTTGTGTTGTTGACATGACTTTCTCCCGAAATATCGAATATCACTAATATATTATCGAATAACGATAATAATATAGCGTATTTCATTATGAATGTCAAGAGCTAATTTCCCACTTTTTGGATTCTTTGTGGATCACAATTTGAAGCTCTAAAAAGACCTGACAGGTTTGTATCACATGCGTGGGTCGAAAGGATGAATCTTGGGATGAGAGCCGGAATTGATTCGGAAGCTGTGAAAACCTGTCAGGTCTCGTTAGTGTATAACCGGCAGCCTTACAGGGAGCTGACCCGTCGCAGTTAGCTGGCTCGGGTGGATAAAAGACAATAATTCACTTGAAATGACTTCAGGGAAAGATCTATGGACATGCCCGGAATACGGGCATCAATTTGTCACCACCAACATCTGGCATTCTTGC
Source organism: Chloroflexota bacterium (assembly GCA_030669775.1). Lineage (GTDB taxonomy): Bacteria > Chloroflexota > Anaerolineae > Anaerolineales > UBA4823 > PFL25. Next base: position 823 of record DAOVCZ010000266.1, read on the forward strand.
GGAACCTATGAGATCGGTGACCACTTCCATGGGAAAGCGACCTACGTTCGCGATCTGTTTGATTATTTGGTTGAGCTAATAGAAGGGTTTGGACCAGTAACTGTGTACGCGTAAAAGCCCCGCATTGTGTTTCAGGTTAGAACACGCTTTGCCTCAGTTGTAACGAGAAAACATTGACTCAATATACAGATCTGGTAAAACGATAGGCTGACTATCCCCTCCTGCAGCCTATAGAAAGGTACACAAATCGAGATTTCGGGATGATTATCTGTCTCACCAAAATCGAAGATATCGATGAAGCTCTCGAGTCTTTACTTCACGAAGCTAATCTGATGGGGAGTCAATAGCTGCCCAAGATGCCATCCAAACGAAAGATGGGATTTAGCAGTCAATCTTTTATGTAAGGCTGTCCGAGCGCTTCGGGTTTAGCTGCACCCCACCTGGTTCTAAACCACTTGGTTGACATGAACAGTAAAACGCCCACGGTTATGGCGAAGGGAACCGTCCTCCAGATGTACCTGGAAAAGACACCGGGGAGAACGAGCTGCGGGTTGAGCGAGAGCTGCCACAGCGTTCCAAAAAGTAAGGAACCAGTGAGCAGGATAAATGGATTCCACATGGAGAAAAAGACCAGAGCCAAAGCGATGAATCCCCAACCCATGAGGAAATTGTAGTTCCAGACCGGATTGTAATCCAAGGAATAGATCGCTCCGGCAAAGCCCATCAGCATGCCTGCGCTGATCACACACAGGTAGCGAGTCTTGGCTACGTTAATCCCTGAAACTTCAGCGACCGCTGGATTCTCACCCACCGATCTTATCCCCAGCCCCAAACTGGTCTTTGAGAGCACGAACCAGGCGACGATGACTAGCGCGATGCCGATAAAAAAGAATGGAGAAAGACCAAAGATGGTGGGTATTCGTTCCATCCCCAATGGTCCTGTATATGGGTTGCCGATGTAAGTGGTGAGACCGAAACCCAGGATCCAGATACCCATACCGCTCACGACCTGGTCTCCACCCAGCGTGATAGAAAAGAAACCGTGTAGAAGCCCAATCAAGCCTCCAACAGCAATCCCTACCAAGAAGCCTAGCAGGTAGCTCCCGGTGGATTGAGCAGCAACGAAACCCAGGGTTGCGCCGAATAGCATGACCCCCTCGATACCAACATTCAGAATTCCCGAACGCTGTCCGATGAGTTCACCGAGAGCAGCAATCGTGAAGATTGTCGAGGCATCCAGACTTCTAATTAGGAATTCCCACATCTAAGCTCTCCTTTCTTGATTTTACCCATACAATCTTATACCGGTAAAAGAATTGAAATGCGACCAGCGTGATCATTAAAACTCCAAGCAGAGCATAATCAATCCCGAAGCTCATGCCGAGTTTTCCCTGGACAAATCTGCCGCCGATTGCCAATCCTCCAAACAGGAACGCAACTGGGATGGCCGCGATGGGATTTCCCTGGGAAATTAATCCGCAGATGATGCCGTAAAAAGCCAGATCGCCAAAATACCCGTAATTTCTGGCGATTTTATAAACTCCAGGAACGGCAGCGAAATAATGATACCCAGCTAAACCAGCCAGCGCACCTCCCATGATAAAAACCAGGAGCGGAATCTTAAATTTACTGATCCCCGCATAGCTGGCTGCAGCAGGATTCTGACCGTATGCTTTAATTTGATATCCGATTTTTGTTTTCGCAAACATGAAATAAAGCAGCACGGCTGCTCCAAGGGCGATGAGGATGGTGAAAGGTATGTCTAGGAGCAGTGGTGCGTGCAGAGAGGCAGGCAGTTCAAAGCTTTCACCCCTCCCCCCGGGGTTCATAAAGAGGCCCCCTTCTTTGATCATGAAAGAGACCAACCAGAATGTAATAAAATTTAACATCATCGTCACCACGATCTCATTGACGTTGAATCTCCCTTTCAGGAAGCCAGCGATCGATCCAAGTAATGCACCTCCAAAGGCTGCGGCAACCAGCATCAATGGGATGAGAATCCCAGATGATAAGTGTGAGTCGGTTGACTTATCAATGCCCAGCGCGTACAAGACCGCGTAAGCTGCCAATGCTCCTGCTTAAAGCTGGCCTGCCATCGCGTTGTTACAGAGCCCTGCTCGATTAGTGATAATGACTGCACTTGTACACAGAAGCAGTTAGTTGAAGCGGTTGATCGTTAACGGCAGCCCAAATGGATTTGCAAAAGAGAAGGAAAAAATCTCTCGATAAGCTGTCAGCGGATTAATCCCAGCGAAAATGAAGATCAGGCTGAAAAGGAC
>DAOVCZ010000127.1 GCA_030669775.1 Chloroflexota bacterium
TCAGATAAAACTCACTTCAAACCGTAATCAGGCATGATTTTAGGCTAATATGCCTTTCTCCTTCAACAACGGTCTTGGGTCGACAAGATTCTTCTTCAAGGCTGCATCGCGTTGGGATAAACCCAATGCCAGAGCCATCAATTGAGTGAAATATAAGACCGGCATCTCTTCTTCTAAACCCATTTGGAACTGTCGGGCATCAAGATTGGTGTGGCATAGTGGGCAGGAAACCACGATCGCCTCTGCCCCAGCAAGGCGGGCTTCTTTGATCAAGGTGCTGCTTAAGTCTAAAACGATATCCGGGCGGGTGAGAGAATGGGCTGCTCCACAACACGTGGTCTTATAGGACCAATCAAGCACCTCAGCACCCAGGGCTGCTATCAGATCATCCAATTCAGTAGGATTTTCTGGGTGAGCTGCCTCGGTAATATGGGGAGGGCGAGTGAGTAAGCAACCGTAATAACAAACAACGCGCAAGCCTTGTAAAGATTGCTTCACCCTGGTGGAAACTTCTTCGGGACCCACATGCTCGATGATCGTTTCGCCAAGCGAATTAACCTTGACGGAATCCTGGTAGGTATAGCCAATGATCTCATCTATGGCAGATTTGTGATCTTCATTATGCCGCATCTCGTATTGTGCGGCTTTATGGCGGTTGAAGCAAGCTGCACAGGGCATGGTTACTTCACTGAAACCGCTCTGCTCGAACAAAGAAAGATTTTCCATTGGCAAGCGCATGGCGGTTTCGGGATCAGCGCGGTGAGCTGATGAGCTGCCACAGCAGAGCCAACCTTCGGGCTCGATCAACTCGAGATCCAGTGCTTTTGCTACTGCTAGAGTAGAGGTATTGAATTCTGGGCTGGTAGCATGCAGAGAACACCCTGGGTAATAAGCGATCGCCTTGCTTGCTCCCGGAATGGGTTTCACATTGCGTGGTGGACGAGTAAAAGTTGGGAAGAAGGGGAATTTATTCTTGAGGATCATCTTGATTCCCATATCCAAATCTTCTGTGATGGGATGAGTGCGAATATTGCGCAGCTTCAGTTCTGCTATCAAGCCAAGTTCATATGAGCGACCCCAGAGGCGCACCTCTCGTAAGAAGGCTTTGTTCATATTGTCCACTTCTTGGACCGGTGGATCGATACCGCGATCCAGAGCCTCCCGGGTCAGAAAATCCATTATGGCGGCGATATCCAGATCCTGCGGACAGCGGGTTGTACAGGTCTGGCAGGAGGCACACAACCAGGGTGTTTGTGCTTCGAGGGCAATGTCCTCTTGTCCAAGCTGGACGGCGCGCATGATTTGATTAGGCTGCCAGTCAAAATATTTTCCGAACGGGCATCCACTGGTACATTTTACGCACTGGTAACAAAGATAAACGTTCTGACCCAGCTCTTCCTGTATACGCTGCGCCAGATCGGAATTGATCCGTAATCCTTCGCGTTCATGTTGTGATGTATCGCTCACACCGTCCTCCTCGTGAAAAGGCATCTCCAATAAAAGAAATGATCAAGCTGGCTCAGGAGTTGGCTCGGGGACAACTGGGCGGGGGTACAAACCAGCACCTTCCACAATCGGTTTGACCGCCGCTTCCCATTCGATAGCCATAATGTGGACGCCAGCCACACCCTCAATCTCTTGGAGCTGCTGGATCAATTCGATGCAGATTTGAATGCCGGTTTCCTTCCAGGCCGCTGAGCGGGCTTTCTTGTCTTCTTTGGTTAATTCATCTTTACTTTTCCCTGCCCAAGGAGCGCCTGCCTCGGTCATCCTGGTGATCAGTTCATCCGGAATGAGGATTCCAGGCACGTTATTCTTCATATACCGAGCCATGCCCGGACTCTTTAATGGACCCACACCAGCCAGAAAGTATGTTTCTTCATGAGTACCGAGTTTGCGTACTTTCTCCATGAAGACTTTAAAGGCTTCAATGTCATAAATCAGCTGGGACTGAATGAAGTCTGCGCCTGCTTTCACTTTTTTCGCTAATCGATAAGGACGAAAATCCAAAGGATCCGCAAAAGGAGCCGATGCAGCACCGACAAAGAAGCGCGGTTCAGGGCCTTTCATTTTGTCGCCACACTGGAAGATGCATTCATCGCGCATATCGGCAACCATCTGAATCTGTTGAATCGAATCGATATCAAACACGTTCTTGGATGTGGGATGGTTACCAAAAGTCTGGTGGTCTCCTGACAGGCAGAGCAGATTCCGCATTCCCAGGGCATAAGCACCCAATAAATCACTCTGGATCGCCAGGCGATTGCGATCTCGGCAGGTCATTTGGATCACAGGCTCTAAGCCTTCCTGGACGACGAGCGTTCCCGCGCCGATGCTGGACATGCGTACGATGGCGGTCTGGTTGTCGGTGATATTGACTGCGTCACAGTAACCCCTGAGCTGAGCGGCTTTCTTGCCGATCACTTCTCGGTCTGCACTTTGCGGCGGACCGAGCTCTCCAGTCACAGCAAAATGCCCGGCGTGGAGGACACGTTCCAGATTGGATCCAACTAAATATCCATTTGTGTTTGGATTGGCTGTCATCTTTTACTCCTCCTCACCGACCAGACGAAGATCTTCACGGATAATTTTGCGAGGTCCGCCATCACGAGAAGTCTGCCAGTTTTTCGGGGCTTGCAATTCCATCAGGACATCGAGTTTGTCCATACTGCTCAAGCGGTCATAAATTAATTGCCAGGCGCAAGGGATTTCCGGATCGATCTCACAATGGCCATCTTCTGAACCGCCGCAAGGACCGTTGAGCAAAGATTTGGAGCAACGGGCAATGGGGCAAATGCCTCCGGTTAAACCGAGTATACAATCTCCGCACGCTGCGCAGCGTTCTGCCCAAACCCCTTGTTCGAGAGGTAGACCCATGAATGTGGTATTGAGGCCGGGAACCACCCAGGTGTTCGGGAAGTGCTCTGCTATGGCTTGGACGCCGATCCCGCAGCCAAGCGAGAGAACGATATCAGCCTCTTCGACCTGCTTAGAGATGGTATCCAGGTATTCCCATTCGCATTGGCGTTGGACGGTCACATCGCTGACATTCCGCGGGACGCCATCCAGTTTAGAGGACATCCGCAGTGAAGAAGACATAATAGCCGCTTCACGAGAACCTCCCGCGAAACATACTGTAACGCAGGTGCCACAGCCAACAACTAATACTTTGTTAGCGCTCCCGATCAGAGATTTTATCTCATCAAGTGATTTCTGTTCTGCAACTATCATCTCAGTCGCTCCTCTAAAAGTGGGTTCTTACCAATACTAATTATCTTGTTTGTTGTTTCTTCTACTATTACCGTAAACTCGCCTGCCATCGCAGATGATAAATTGTACATATTCACTCTTTCCGGCTCTAAACCAATTTGTTCCAAGAGGTTTTTGATCCGTTCTATTCTTCGGTTGGCATTTTCATTACCTTCCAGGTAATGGCAATCACCTGGGAGACAACCAGCTACCATCACACCATCAATACCAGCCTCAAAAGCGTGCAGGACCATCAATGTATCTATCTTGCCGGTGCAGGGAATAAGCACTATCTTGACTTCCGGTGGATATTGCAGACGCAGCCCACCGGCCAGGTCGGCAGCGCCGTAGGCACAATGCTCACAGCAGTAAGCAACAATTTGATAAGAATCTGTGTCTACCATCTGATCACCCATTCCATTTATCAATAAATATCCGTTCAACTTCTGTCAATGCTTCGACCTTGGCACGCATTTGTTCGTCAGTATAATGCATCAATTGGATGGCGCCTGCTGGGCACTCGGCAGCGCATGTTCCACATCCCTGGCATACAGCTGGCTCGACATAGGCTGCGCCGAGAATACCACCAATGCCCATTAAATCAACTTTGATGGCTGGTACATTAAAGGGACAGATACGCAGGCAGGTTAGGCATCCTGTGCACAAGGACGGATCGACAACGGCCACACGCCCACCAGCTGTCAATGTCTCCTGGCTGAGCACCCTGGAAGCTCTGGCAGCTGCCGCTTGTGCCTGAATAATGGTCTCATCAAGCAGCTTGGGATAAAGTGCCATACCAGCCATGAAAACCCCACCGGTGGTTGAGTCAACTGGTCGCAGTTTGATATGAGCTTCACTGAAGAAACCATCCGTGTCGATAGAGACCTTGAATATGCTGCCCAGTTGCTGCGTTTCCGGACGGGGAACGATCGGCATGCTGAGTACCAAGAGATCGGGTTCAAGATGCAAATGACTTTGTAATGTTGTGTCCCATGCTTGAACTCTGAGACCAACCTCACCAGTATTCATGGGATTATGTGTCACCTTGGGGATGTGCTCTTCGTCGTATCGGGAGAATAGAATCCCCTGCCGACGGGCTTCCTGATAAAGCCGTTCTTTGAAGCCATAAGCTCGAATATCCTTATAAAGGATGATGACCTCAATCTCTGGATTACCATTCTTCAACTGTATGGCATTTTTCAAAGCTACAGTGCAACAAATGCGACTGCAATATTTCTCTGCTGGACCAATACACAGGATCATTACCACTGAATTTAATTCTTCTATTCGAGAAGGATGGTTCACCAAATAATCTTCGAGTTTTAGTTGGGTGATGATCCCTGAGTGTGTGCCGAAACCATATTCTGAACCTTGATATTCTTCACCACCAGTGGCGAGAATTGAAACTCCATGCGAGATATTCGTGGTACTACCATTCTGGTGAAGGATGATGCTGGAGAAATTTCCTCTAAATCCGGACGAGTTGGTGACTGTGCTCTCGAAATGTGTTTGAATTGCTGGATGATTATCCACCTGTTCGATCAGCTCTTGCAGGATTACTTGAGGACTTTCTGGAGTCAAACTAGTGTCTGTGTCAGGTTGTGAGGTGTACACGAATCTCAGATTTCCACCAAGTTCAGGTTCTTTTTCCACCAGGTGGACAGGGAAACCTTGATTAGCTAAAGCTAACGCGGCAGTCATACCCGCAGCACCTCCACCTACTACAAGTGCTGAGCGCTCGACAGAGACATCTACAGTGGTTTGGGGAGCAAGTAGAGCTGCATGAGCCACAGACATACGCACCAGATCCTTGGATTTATCTGTGGCTACTTCCCAATCATCCGAGTGTACCCACGAACATTGATTGCGAATGTTAGCCATTTCAAAAAGATAAGGATTTAAACCTGCCGAGCGAAGGCTATCCTGGAATAAAGGACCGTGGGTAAGTGGGGAACAACTGGCAACAACCACCCGGTTGAGATTTTGCTCCTGCACTCTTTCGGTGATAAGTTTAATGGAATCCTGAGAGCAGGCATATAGACTGTGCTCAGCGTGCACGACATTTGGCAAACCTTGAGCGTATTCAGTAAGCTCGGGAACATCCAAAAATCCACCGATATTGGAGCCACAATGGCAGACGAATACGCCAATTCGGGGTGGCTCGTCGGCAACATCTTGTTCGATTGGGTATTCAGCTTTCTGGGTGAGCTTCCAACGGGAATTTGACAACAAGGCAGCTGAAGCTGCTGCCGCACCGCTCGCTTCTACGACCGATTCAGGAATGTCTTTTGGTTCACGGAATGGTCCGACCGCATATATCCCAGGACGGCTGGTTTCAAGTGGGTTGAATTGCACAGTACGACAAAAACCATATTGGTCGAGTTCAATCCCGATCTGCTTCCCTAACTCCTTGACTGATTCGGAGATTTCCATACCCACTGAAAGCACCACCAAATCAAATCGCTCTAATTGCCTTTCTCCACTCTCATCATAATACTGCAGGAGCAGATCATTGGTCAGTGGATCCTCTTGTAATGAGCTGACTCGGCTGCGATGGTATTGAACTCCGTAGCGCTGTTTGGCGCGTTCAAAGTAACTCAAATAGCCCTTCGAGAAAGCCCGCATATCCATCATGAAGATATGGACATCCATCTGAGGTGAGTGTTCCTTGGCTATTGTGGCTTCTTTTGTAGCGTACATGCAACATACTGCTGAGCAGTAATCGTGTTCCTGATCCCGGGAACCGATGCACTGCAGGAAAGCAATTCGCCGTGGT
>DAOVCZ010000020.1 GCA_030669775.1 Chloroflexota bacterium
GGTTGACGCGGATATGATTCGCAGAGTTCTAATCAACCTCTTGGAAAACGCGGTAAAATACAGCCCACCCAACGGTGAGATCTCATTGGGCGCTGTTATTGAAAGCAACCAGGCAAAAATTTGGGTTCAAGATTCTGGTCCAGGGATCCCTGTCAAAGAACAAGAGTATGTTTTCGACAAGTTCACTCGTTTAAACCCGGAAGGGAGCCAAAAGGGTTTTGGATTAGGTTTGGCATATTGCCGATTGGCGATTGAGGGACATGGAGGCAGGATTTGGGTAGAAAGCGAAGCAGAACAAGGATCGCGATTCTGTTTCACCTTACCTCTTACACCAGACTAATCTTTTAGCACTCATCACCAGTTTTGTGGAGCGCAAGAATTGAATTGCAACAAATTGGTCAATACAAACCTTTGGGAATAGATATGCACCAAATTGCACCCGGCATATACATCGAGGACGCGTTTGCGGGAGTGACTCTTGGCGCGCTAATACTTCCTCATGGGACCATCATGGTTGATGCCCCTCTCAGGGCGGAAGATGCTCGTTCCTGGCGTGCTTCGCTCACCAATCTCTCAATCGGCTCAAACCGGATACTGGTCAATCTTGACGCCCATCTCGACCGTACGCTTGGTTCCCGTGCTCTGGACAGCACGATTGTCGCTCACCAAACGACCGCTCAGGTCTTTCGAAATCGCCCTTCTGTATTTAAAGGTCACAGCGCAGACAGCGGTGCAGAATGGGAAGTCAGTAACGATGTTTTTGGCACTCGCTGGGCAATTCCAGATATTACTTTCTCAGATCGCCTGTACTTTCATTGGGGTGGGCCAGAAATAATTCTCGAACATCACCCGGGTCCAACCCAGGGCTCCATCTGGGTATTAATTCCATCTGCCAAAGTGATCTTCGTTGGTGATACGATACTCAACGACCAAACTCCATTTCTCGCTTCGGCAGATCTTCCAGCTTGGATCGAGTCGCTTGAGCTTTTGAAAACAGCTTATAAACAATACACAATTATCAGTAGTCGAGGAGGCTCAAATGGGATAGATAGTATACGCTCGCAGTTAAAAATTCTGAAAAAGATTCTGCGAGGCTTGGAAAAACTCGCCAAGAAAGACGCTCCCCCGGAAATGACTGAAGGTTTAATATCAAGTCTGATTTCTGGGATATCACTGCCTACCAATCGACGAAAACATTATATCCAGCGATTACGCCACGGACTTTATTACTACTATTCCCAACATTATATAACTCTAGAAGCTTTGGAACAAGACAAGTCCAGTTAAGCCCAACCAAAATCCTATGTCAAAAACAGATCAATTGCCCCTCTACGAACTCACCCGCGGCGAGTTCGTAGAGTCGATTCATTACGGCTCAATAGCGATTTCAGATAATCAAGGTCGCCTAGTGGCTTGGTATGGAGATCCGCATACATTTACATTTCTTCGTTCTTCAGCCAAACCATTTCAAGCTCTTCCCTTCATCGAAGAGAATGGGCAAGGATTCTTCAATTTATCGGCCAGCGAAATTGCATTGATTTGCGCTTCTCATTCTGGCACAGACAAACATGCCGCAACCATTCAAACTATTCAAGATAAGACCGGTGTAATTGAAACCGAATTGATGTGTGGAGTACATCCAGTTTTCGATGTATCGACCGCAGAAGCGATGCTCAAGCGGGGTGATGAATTGACTCCTAACCGCCATAATTGTTCCGGCAAGCACACCGGTATGCTTGCCTTCGCACATATGCGGAACTGGTCAACTTCAGATTATCTCGATCCAAACCACCCTGTTCAAGAAAGGATTTTAACGACTTTCTCTGAAATGAGCGGAGTCCCGATTGATCAAGTGGCAGTAGGGATAGATGGTTGCTCAGCCCCGAATTTCGCTATCCCTCTCCATAATGCTGCTCTTGCCTATGCCCGGCTATGCGATCCTCAGGAGCTTTCAGAAAATCGCGCTAATGCCTGCAGGACCATTACTACCTCTATGACAAACCATCCATTCATGGTAGGTGGACCTGGTAGATTCGACACTCGTCTGATGGAAGTCACTGACGGACGGATGGTCTCCAAGGGTGGCGCAGAGGGTTACCAGGCAATTGGCATCCTACCAAATGCACTCGAACCTGGATCACCAGCTTTAGGAATTGCTTTCAAGGTATCCGATGGTGACCTGCGAAATAGGGCTCGACCAGCTGTTGCTCTCGAAATTCTCCGTCAGCTTAATGCGCTCTCCTCTGCAGAGGAGAAAGAACTGACTGAATTTGGGCCATCTCTGCCACTCAAGAATTGGCAGGAGATTGAGATTGGCAGGGCGCGTCCTGCATTCAATCTCAACCTGATTTCACCATCTTAAACTTGCATCCAGACATAAATATTAAAATGGATTCAGATGCTCAAGCCCTCGCAGTCCACAAAAAGTTGGTTGTTTTTTATGGCTACCCGGATTGGCGAAATCCATTACCTGCCCTTGATGAGCTCGTGTCCACGATTCTTTCCCAAAACACAAATGATACAAATCGGGATCGAGCATTCGGGGCCCTAATAACTCAATTCCCAACCTGGGAAGAAGTCCGGGATGCGGACAGCCAACAAGTGATTGATGCTATCCGTCCTGCTGGGTTAGCCAATCAAAAAGGACCCCGAATCCAAAACATACTCAAGGAAATCACCAAGCAAAGGGGGAGCTTAGACCTCTCTTTCTTAGCCGACATGCCAACTGATGATGCTCGACAATGGTTACTCCAATTCAAAGGAGTAGGTCCAAAAACAGCTGCTATCGTTTTACAATTTTCTCTGGGTAAAGCAGCATTTCCAGTTGACACCCATATTTATCGAGTCACAGGACGTTTGGGCATTCGGCCAGAGAAAATGAATGCCGAGCAAACGCACGACTATCTCGCCGCAATGCTGCCCGAGGAAACATATTATCCAGCCCACTTAAATTTGATCCGCTTGGGACGTGAAATCTGCCAGGCAAGGAACCCTAAATGTCAACAATGTCCCCTCAATGACATATGTGATCATTACGCTGATCTCCAGGGAGCTAACACTGCGGATCAGTGATCAGACTTGTTGAATTAACTATGAATATTTACTTCGCTTGCTCCATAACTGGGGGTCGTAAGGAAGAAAATATCTACCAAATCATCGTGGACACCATGCTTGCCGATGGTCATCAAGTTCCTACCGCACATCTATCCAAACCTGAGGTTATGTCATTAGAGGATATAGTCGATCCGGTGGAAGTCTACACGCGCGACACAGAATGGATCGATAGCTGTGATGCCATGATCGCAGAGGTGAGTACTCCCTCACATGGTGTGGGATATGAGATCTCCTACGCCCTTTCAAGAAATAAGGCCGTGTTATGCCTGCACCGTCAGGGAATTCGGGTTTCAAAGATGATCGCCGGAAATGACCACCCGAGAATCTGCGTGCGAGATTACCGGCAAACCGACGAGATAGCGAACCTGCTGAGGGCTTTCCTATCCCAGATTAACCCTTGAACCGAATGAATTGCCTTTGGTGAGTATTATCACCTGGAACTTATGACGATTAGTATTCAACGAACACCAATATTCCGAGTAATATATGGCAAGAACAAGACGGGTATCAGGAATTTTCCTGATACTCATCGCTGTTTCCTCCTTTGGCGAACGCCTCCGCTGGGCTTCCTCACTGCCCCGGCGGAGGCCGTTTTTAATCACCTGCTTTGAATAATAATTTGGTTAGAATTATATAAATATTCAAAAATATGCTTGACTTAGAACCCATGGTGGGCATACAATCTAAGTAAGCAGATTAACAACTAATCAAGAATTTCCCCTCTGAAGAGATAGACTCCCTTCAAGGAATTAAATGTATGGAGTATAAAGATTACTATAAGTTATTGGGTGTCGATAGCAAAGCCACCGAAGATGAAATTAAACGCAGGTATCGCAAATTAGCCCTAGACCATCACCCAGATCGCAATCCTGGTGATAAAGCCGCAGAAGAAAAATTTAAAGAGATCAACGAAGCCTATCAGGTGCTGAGCGATGCGGAAAAAAGGAAACGTTACGATCAATTAGGTAAATCTTATAGCAGCTGGCAGCAGCGCGGTGGAACCCCCGGGGGATTCAACTGGGAGGATTGGTTCGTGCAAAATCCAAGGGGAGGCAATGTCCGGGTCGAAGTAGGCGATTTCGGAGATTTATTTGGTGACACGGGAATAGGAGACTTCTCAGATTTCTTTCGCAGCATATTTGGTGGCATGGCGGCATCGCGCCAGCCTGGAAGTGCTTCAACCCGTTCTGCTCGCCAGCCTCAGGCTTTCCAACAAGAAGTACCAATCAGCTTTTTGGAAGCTTATCAAGGGACGACCAGACGGATTGAAATCGACGGTCATCAAAAAGAGGTGATCATTCCGCCCGGAGCTCGCACAGGCACAAAAGTGCGCGTTTCGGAGGCTATTTCAACTGCTGCAAATCGCCCTAAAAGTGATTTATACTTAGTGATTCAGGTAGCTGATGATCCCAAATTTAAGCGAAAGAAAAATAACCTTTATACAGATGTCGAGGTAGATCTATATACAGCAGTTTTAGGAGGGGAGATTAAGGTGCCAACATTAAGTGGAAATGTTGTACTGTCAATCCCTTCTGGTAGTCAACCGGGACAAACTTTTCGGCTTTCGGGGCGTGGTATGCCGCAGCTGAAGAATCCGAAAAAGTCCGGTGATCTTTATGTCAAGGTCAACATCCGGATACCCCGCAATCTTTCCTCTAAAGAGAAAGAACTGTTTTCCGAACTTAACCAGCTGAAGGAGTAGAGATTCCGTCCTGTTTAATCGCTACTCGCTGAATTATATTGTGAAGGATAATCAATTCTTGAAAGGAACCCAGGTAATGAAGAGACGAAGTAAGTTATTGGTATTTTTTCTGTTTGTATCGGTATTCCTGTTTTCTTGCCAGGCGTTTTCAGATGTGCAATCAATTGCTGTCACCGCTGAGCCTCCGCAACCCACCCCGACTTCTGTAACCGAACCGGTTCTAATCGAATCACCCGCTGCTGTTGATCCACAGGTTGCTGAGGCCGGAGTCATAATCAGCAAGAACCTGAATGATGACATTCTCGTTGATATCTATGAGAGGTCAAATCCTGGGGTAATTGCAATTCAGGTACTTTCCGAAAGCGGAAACGGACTTGGTTCTGGATTCGTAATTGACAAAGATGGTCATATCATCACTAATTTTCATGTCATTGACGGCGTTTCGGACCTGGAAGTGGACTTCCCATCCGGTTACAAAACCCGTGGCGTGGTGATTGGAACTGACACAGACTCCGATCTGGCAGTGATCAAAGTCGAAGCTCCACCCGAGGAACTGCACCCTCTCCCCTTAGGAGACTCGGCGGAGGTCAAAGTTGGGCAAACTGTTGTCGCCATTGGCAGTCCTTTTAGATTCAATGGCACAATGACCACCGGGATAGTCTCCAGTCTGGGTCGCACGCTCGATTCCATTCGCACGGCTCCTGGCGGAAGCTTTTTCACAGCCGGGGATATCATCCAGACCGATGCTGCCATCAACCCAGGAAATTCTGGTGGACCACTGCTCAATCTCAACGGAGAAGTTATTGGAGTAAACCGAGCTATCGAGACATTCAATACCAATTCGCAGCAGGATCCATTGAATTCAGGTATCGGATTTGCGATCGCGATAAATATAGTTAAACGCGTCACTCCATCACTAATCAGTGAGGGCAGTTATGACTACCCTTATCTAGGAATCAGCAGTCTAAATGAAATCAACTTGCTCCAACAAGAAGCGTTGCGTCTACCGCAATCCCGTGGAGCTTATGTGAGCAGCGTTACCCCTGATAGTCCAGCTGATCGGGCAGGATTACGTGGCGGGACCGAACCGACAGAATTCCTAAATATCAATTCTGGTGGTGATCTGATTATCGCTATCGACGGTCGCCCAGTCCAGACTTTTAGTGATTTGCTATCCTACCTTATTCAAGAAAAAAGCCCCGGTGACACAATCACCTTGACTATCCTGAGAGACGACCAGGAACTCGAATTTAATTTGATCCTTGGCAAACGTCCATAATCTTCTTTGCTCTTTCTATTCTTGACATATATCGATCAAGCTAACTTGGTGCAACCCTGACGGTTTATATATCTCTCAACAAATTAAATAAAGGAGATGCCAATGTTTACCGAACAAGATTTACGGGAATTGTTGGATTTTAAGACCGAACATCCAGTATTGAGTGTCTACCTTAATACCGATCCATCTCAAGGGAGTGCGGATGCATACAAACCACGCTTACGCAGTATGTTGAAGGATGTTGGTTTAAAGAATGATGTTCAAAAAGTGGAGCAATATATAAATTTTAAATTCGATTGGTCAGGACGTGGTGTAGCTATGTTTTCGTGTGCTGAGGAAGATTTTTTCCGAGTATTTTCAATTGCGGTACCGATCCGCGATCGAATTCGGATCAGCGAACGTCCACATGTAAAACCACTCGCTGATTTACTTGATTTTTACGGAGGCTATGGCGTCGCTTTGGTGGATAAGATCAATGCCCGTTTGCTCTACTTTCATCTAGGAGAAATACTTGTAGAAGAAGAATTATCTGGTGAAAGTGTACGCAGAACCAAGAGCGGGGGTGGTTCTCAATCCCTAGGTCGTCGTGGTGGGGCTGCCGGGCAAACAAACTACACTGAAGAAGTTGCCGAGCGTAATATCAAAGACGCGGCCGATTTCGCAGCACGCTTCTTTAGCGAGAATAACATCCGCCGGGTGTTGATTGGTGGGACAGAGGAAAACGTCAATGTTTTCCGCAGCCATCTACCAAAAGCTTGGCAGAGTCTGGTAGTAGGCACTTTTCCAATCAACAAGAATGCCAGCCAGGCTGAAATTAAGGATCGCGCGCTTGAAGTAGGACATGAAGCAGAACGTTTGAAACAAACCAAGCTGGTTCAAATGATAGTTACCAGCGAGGCAAAAGGGCAAGCCGGCGTGATCAACCTTGAAGATACTTTGAATGCAGTCCACGATGGACGTGTTCAAATATTAGTATTTCGTGAAGGATATCGGGCACCTGGATACCGCTGTAAGGGATGTGGTTACTTGACCACTGAAAAGCTCACAGCCTGTCCATTCTGTGAAAATAAATTCGAAAATATACCTGACGCGGTTGAATTGGCAGTGCACAGAGTCATGCGAGATGGTGGTGAGGTTGAAGTATTGCGGGATGTAGAGGTGCAGAAAGACTTTGATCAGGTTGGTGCCCTGTTGAGGTATTAATCGAATTCTGCAGCTCACCTAGACCATTAGTTAAACCAAAAAGGGAAGGCATCGAACCTTCCCTTTTAATAATTAATTGCAGATGTTATTCTGCACTAATTTTGATTACTCTTGGACGGTCTACTTCAGCTTTTGGGACCCGCAAGGTAAAGACACCGTTCTTCAAATTGGCGTCAGCTTTGGCTGGATCCAGTTCGGTTGGTAATGTCAACACCCGACCGAAGCGTCCAAATCGAAGTTCGTTCACCAGGAAATTGCCGTTTTCATCTTCAAGCTTTTCGTTGAATTCACCACAGATGGAAACAGTTTTGTTCAGGATTTCAACATCGATATCATCAGCTTCGATTCCGGGAATTAGAGCTGAGATGGTGTATGACTCATCATCCGATCTCACATCGACTGCCAATACCTTCTCCCGATCAACTGCTTCTGATGCATGGTTATTGCTTTCCAAGCGTCGGTCCATCACACTACGCCTTCGGGCAATCCTGCGGTAGGGGGAAACATACAAAGTCATCATTATTAAATTAATCTCCTTGATTTATTTTGATTCGTTATTTCCCCGATTTTACTCGCTGAATATCAGACAAACACAAATAGAATGTTGTATTTATATTAGAATCCAGGACCCTTGCGGCAAATCATGATCAGGTAAGGTGAGTCTTTTTGGTAGTCAGTTTTCTCAAAGTCACCATACATTTTTATTGGATTAAGATTTGCAGCTTGCAGTTCCGCTTGATATTCCCCTGGAGGAATAAGGCTGTGTCTGGATTGGATTGTCTCCCGTTCTACCTGCCCATCATGCAGCAAGTGATCATAATGCCAGTGAAATACTACAAATCGGTCAGACCGCTGCCACTCGCTGCTCACTTGGATTGGATTCCCGGTCATGGGATGAGAGAATGACGCCTCAATCTCAGACTCACCTTGAGCAGGCAAACTTGCCAGGCTGATCGGGTTCGGTATGCTTACAGCAATAATCCCGTTATCTATCAAGTGCTCATGGATCCGAGAATATGCATTCAGACGTGTCTTTTCCTGCAATGTGCTTAAAGTATTGCAAGCCAAGAATATGAATGAGAATTCACGCTCGAGATGAAAATTCTCCAGATCGGCTTGAAATATATTAACCTGTTCGAGCAATTGGGTTGAAAGCAGGCCTTTAAAATAAGATAACATCTCAAAATTTTTATCTAAACCAATTACTTCAAAACCCGCCTTTAAAAGCGGAAGGAGCAGCCTGCCAGTTCCACATCCTAATTCCAGGACTGGACCGTTCATTTCCTTTGCCAGCTGCAGCCAAAAAGGAATATCTTCAATTTCATCAATGTGATGGAGGTGATATAAGGCTGGGTAATTAAGCAACTGGGGCTTCTTCCTTAGTTGTCCGCTTAATCGTTCAGTTAAGACGAGCCGATCTGGTGGATATCTTTTACCAGAGAATGAGATTATTTCATTATAGCCCGTTCCTGAAGAAATTAACCTTGGCATTTATTGCTGAAATCAAACCTAAACAACATAGTGACATTTTCGCTGAACAGTTACATGGTGTCAATTTCACTGAAAAATAACACATATAATCACGTTGATTTGACCGTCTGTCGTCTCCATGTTAAACTTGAGGATTGCGATGCGTAGCCTGTTATTCTTCATTTCCCTGCTGGCGACATTGATGTATCCTTGGTTGATCGTTAATGCCCAGGAGACAACAATTACTCCTAACACTCAAGTCACGATCTTGTCACCAAGCTCCGGTCAGATTTTGCAAGGAACTATCCTGATCCTAGGGGAGATCAACATTGAAGAGCCTCTCTCAGTAGAGCTGAGCTTCTCATATACTGATGATCGCCGAGAAACCTGGTTCATCATCCATGAGGTCGAAGGTACTATACCGAGAGAAATTAATTTTGAATGGGATACAACTACAATAACTGATGGACAATATACCCTCAGGTTGCTTGTGAGAACTGATCAAGACCAGATCATTGCTTTTGTGCCTGGTTTGAGAGTTCGCAACTACTCAGCGATTGAAACTAATACTCTAGTCCCAACCTCTACGCCAGCACCAGCGGATACTCATGCACCGACCAATACTGCAACGATGACACAAACACCTGTGCTATTCACCCCTACTCCCCTACCGCCAAATCCCGCCCAGATTAATACAAGGGATATCGGGATGAGTATTGGCAAGGGAGGCATAGTTGTTATCAGTATCTTTGCCATTTTGGGCATCTATCAATATATTCGAAATAGAAATAGAAGAGATGAATGAAGAGTGGCAGCTAAATGAGAAAAGAATGCTTTCTCCATCTCATTTCATAGATGATTAAGATGGACACTGCACCTGAAACTTCATCCACTTATTTGATCGCTGGGCTCGGAAATCCAGGTCGTGAATACCGGGACAGTCGACATAATATCGGTTTCATGTTGGTTAACCGTCTGGCTGAAAGGTTGGATGTTACCTTTTCACGTCTGGAATCAAAAGCCCTGGTTACAAAAGCGAAATACCAGGGCCGTTCAATCATCCTTGCGAAGCCTCAAACCTATATGAACCTGTCAGGTCAAGCAGTTGGCTCCCTGGTTAAGTTTTACAAAATCCCGCTTGAAAACTTAATGGTAGTTTATGATGATGTGGACTTACCTTTTGGCAAAATACGAATCCGCCCGACCGGTGGATCTGCAGGTCATAAAGGTGTGGCATCGATAATAGACCAGCTTGGAACTCAAGATTTTCCTCGTCTCAGATTCGGAATTGGACGTCCTCCCGGTAGCAAGGGGGCGTCTTCTTATGTGCTGCGGGATTTCTCAGGAGATGACGCTGATTTTCTCCCCCATATCTTAGATAGTGGAGCTGGTGCGGTGATAACTTTTATCACCGAAGATTTGACAACAGCTATGAATCGATTTAACAGCAAGATAAATGGAGAAGTTGAATGAGCTGCCGAGAGAACTTCACCTTTTCTCTACCACGCAATGGTTTATTAGATGGAATCTAACATCCAAGAATTGCTGATCAGACCGATTATCGAATGTGCAGACGATCTGATTACCAACCTACACACGAATCTAGATCGTGAATCTGATCCGAAATTCAGTTCACCGATAAACTCATTGGCAGATTTTCCTGGAATTGGTTTACGTCGCTCGGCGCGTTTGCCCGTTCTGGCTGCAATTTACGAAGAGCTTCAAATTCCCATTCTGTTGTTAACCGATCGAACTGATCGCGCGCTAACCCTTTATGATGAGCTGACACTCCTGGCACCAAATGCTGCGAGTCTCTTCTTCCCTGAGCCTGGTCCCCTATTCTATGAAAATTCGCCATGGGGAGAAAGGACACGCCGCGATCGTTTGTTGGTACTCACTAACCTAGCCTCGTACCACATACCCGGTTCTCAAACCCCTCCCATCCCCCCCCTGATCATCGCACCAGCTCGGGCGGTCATAACGCGCACAATACCCCGTAGAGAATTTCTCAAAGCTGTTCAGATTTTGAGAACTAATCAAACAATACACATGCAGGAATTAGTCCGCAAGCTCATTGCGCGCGGTTACGAATCATGTAATACGGTGGTCTCGCCAGGCCAGTTCGCTCGTCGGGGAGGTATTGTCGATCTCTGGCCACCATCTGAAGCGAATCCTGTACGCTTAGATTTCTTTGGTGATGAAATTGATAGCATGCGGCAGTTCGATCCTGCAACACAACGATCTATGAAACAGGTGGATAGAATGCTAGTTTCGCCAGCTAGGGAATTTATTCTCTCAGACCACCTGCAGGACAACACTCAACCACAATCAGATCCATATACTGAGTTTCACATCCCGCTGCTCCACACCTCTCCTGCCAGTCTCCTTGATTACTTACCTCGCAAAGCAATGGTCTTGATAGACCACCTCGAGGACATAAACGACACCATCCTTGAGATCGAAGAACAAGCAGTTGAAATGCGTGCCGATCGCATTGCAGAACAGTCATTATCTGAGGATTTTCCGATCCCTTACTTGACATTGACAGAACTTCAAGACTCCCTTTCTGCCCATCCCACTGTTGAGTTAGGTCCCTCGGCTATGCTTGAAGCTACTTCATTTGCCCAAAGGTTTTCTTCTGGACCACGCTTTGGAGGCCGGTTGAAACCTTTACTGGACCACCTGTCACAGCGCTATCTGGCTGGAGACAGGTTCGTGGTTGTCTCTCGTCAAGCAGCGCGGTTGAACGAACTGTGGTCAGAACTATCCGTGCTAGGTGAGAAAAACACACTGCCTCCTGTTTTCATTGAAGGCAGTCTGACAGAAGGCTGGATACTCACTCAACCCTCTTGTCCCCCTTTACAACTACTCACCGACGGAGAAATTTTTGGCTGGCGACGTCCAGAACCGCGCCAACGCTACCGGGCTCTGGCAAAAGCCCCTGAAGCCGCATACACAGACCTAGAAGTGGGTAATTGGGTCGTACACATTGATCATGGAGTCGGTCGATTCCTTGGTCTTGTCGTGCGATCTGTGGATGGAATCGAAAGAGATTATCTGACTGTTGAATACGCTGAAGGTGATCAATTATATGTCCCTGTTCACCAGGCCGACCGGGTGACACGATATATCGGTTCTGATAAACGCTCTCCTTCTCCTAGCCGTTTAGGCAGCATCGAATGGCGTAATGTAAAGAAACGGGTAAAAGAAGCCGTTGAAGAAGTGGCTGAGGATTTGCTAAGTTTATACGCTCAGCGGCAAATCATCGAAGGTTATGCTTTTTCAGAAGATGGTTCTTGGCAAAGTGAACTGGAAGCCAGCTTCCCCTATATTGAGACAGAAGATCAGGCCCGCGTCTTAGCTGATGTGAAGCAGGACATGGAAAGCGCACAACCGATGGACCGGCTGATTTGTGGCGATGTTGGGTATGGAAAGACAGAAGTAGCATTAAGAGCAGCCTTCAAGGCAGTTATGGATGGCAAGCAGGTTGCCATGTTGGTACCTACAACCGTGCTAGCACAGCAGCACTTCCACACTTTTCGAGAGCGTCTGGCGGCTTTTCCAGTTGAAGTCGAAATGCTCTCCCGCTTTCGTTCTCCCCAACAGCAGCGAGATATCCTTTTCCGCTTGGCGCTCGGCAGTTTAGACATCATAATCGGGACACACCGACTGCTACAATCTGATATCGAATTCAAAGATCTCGGTTTACTGATCATCGATGAAGAGCAACGCTTTGGCGTAACTCACAAGGAACATCTCAAGCAATTACGCACGGAGGTCGATGTACTGACCCTTACAGCGACACCCATACCGCGAACATTGTATATGGCATTGACCGGTGTACGTGACATCTCAACCATTAATACCCCACCTGAAGAGCGCTTACCGATCATCACCCATGTCGGTTCATATTCTCCGCGTTTGGTACGTCAGGCAATTCTGCGGGAGCTGGAACGAGGTGGTCAGGTTTTTTTTGTCCATAACCGGGTTCAGACCATTACGGCTATGCGCAGCCATCTAGATAAGATCATCCCGGAAGCACGTATCGCCATTGCCCATGGCCAGATGGATGAAATGAAACTGTCCAAAAGGATGGAACAATTCTCAGCTGGCGAAATCGATGTCCTCCTGAGCACCTCAATTATTGAATCAGGACTTGATATTCCCAATGCCAACACCTTGATCGTTGATCGCGCCGACACATTCGGCCTGTCCCAGCTCTACCAACTGAGAGGGCGTGTTGGTCGCGGAGCTCAACGCGCTTATGCCTATTTCTTCAAACACCGCCGGAAAAATCCGACCCAGGATGGCCGCCAGAGATTAGAAACGATTGCTGAAAATATTCAACTTGGAGCTGGATTTTCAATTGCCATGCGCGATTTAGAAATCCGCGGTGCAGGTGACATCTTAGGCACACGCCAGCACGGACATATCGTGGCTGTGGGTTTCTACCTTTATACTCGGCTGCTCACAGAATCGGTTACACGTTTACGAAAGGAGCGAGGTCTCCCTCCAGACCCAGCTATCACTTCCTTGGATACCCTGCGACCACTGGTCAGTGTTGATCTGCCTATCAATGCAAGTATTCCTTCCGAATACGTCCCCGACAAAAATATGCGTCTTCGTCTATATCGTCGCATCGCCGATCTTCGATCTCTGGCGGAGATAGATGCCATATTCGAGGAATTCACCGATCGGTTTGGTATCCCCCCAAAGCCAGTTCGTAATCTACTGTTCCAATTGAAAATCAAGCTGCTGGCAGAGATGACTGATATTGTTAGCGTCAATGTTGAAAACAGCCAAATGGTTTTACGTTTCCGAGATGAGCAGCTGCCTGTAGACCTTCCCGACCTCGGTCAACGGGTGAGAATCGGAAAAACTGCTCTTTGGATGCCATATAAATCAATCCCCAATTGGTCGGATGAATTATTGAAATTATTCAACGTCTTATTATCTAATAAAGATCGATAATTCTCAAAACTAAACGAATATTAATTATCTTTGTTTTGACTTTTATTACCTCGCCATGTATAATACTCAACTGCGGGTGTTGCCCCCACAACATCCCATAATTCCATTCTAGCGATAATATCGTCAATCACTTGGCGAATGTGTTAGAAAATTTAGTATTGGAGTGTGCGCTATGGAAGCGAATGTTGTAGCGACCCCTGAAAACGCGGAGATTACTGAGATTACGGATGTGAAGCGAAAGATGCAGTTCACAGGCACAGTTGTTAAAACCTCACTCGCTGGTGCGGTTGTAGATATCGGGCTCGAGACGCCTGGTGTCGTCCATATCTCACAATTACAGAAAGAACCTGTAAACCGGGTTGAGGATATAGTCCAGGTCGGTCAAAAGGTAGATGTGTGGGTTAGACGGATTGAACCCAAAAGAGAACGTCTCGAATTAACTATGATCGAACCTTTGCCCCTCGAATGGCGAGAGATCGAAAGAGGGATGGTTGTTAAAGGAAAGATCACCCGAATCGAGAAATTCGGAGTTTTTGTTGAAATCGGTGCTGAGCGCCCCGGGTTGGTACATATCAGCGAGATCACACACGAATACATTAAAGACCCAAAACAAGTAGTCCATGAAGGTGATGAAGTTGAAGTGAAGGTTTTGGAAGTAAACCGGCGAAAGAAACAGATCAAACTCAGTATGAAGGCTTTGGAAGATAAGCCCATCCATGAAGAGAAACCTGTCCAGAAGAAGAAAGGTAAATCAACACCAACCAATGCTCCTGAAGAAAAAGAAGAAGCCATTCCTACAGCCATGGAGATGGCTCTCAGAGAGGCGATGGGAAAAACGCAATCAGGAGTAGTTGAAGACGAATTACAGACTAAAAGTAAATTAACCAACGCTGATCCGGAATTAGATCAAATACTCTCGCGCACTTTAGAGCATAAAGTAAAAACCGCTTCTGAGTAGCAAAATTCAATAATTTAAAATGCAAAGGGGCTGTCTCATTTCCAGGACAGCCCCTTTTTGGATCTAGCTATTCACTACCTAGTTTTATTTTCTAACCACTTTTTCTATTAATTCATCAACCAGTAAATTCATTTCAATACTGGTATATCAAAGTTCGGTTTCTTCAAATCAACATATTGAGTGGAATTGATTTTGCCAGCCGATAACCCCTTACTCACGCCAACCGTATCCGTCACTTTCCTCTTCAACAATATCTATCTCATCAAACACTCTTTGACTTCCTAAACCTGATCCAGATTTGGCTTGGTTATTGAATGGCCAAAAGGATAGTCTTCCACGCCAACTTCGTCCCTGGTCTTTTCCTTGCCAACTTTCTACCTCATCTTTGTAATACGAAGAATAATTCGGGTTTCCAGTGTAATAACCAACACTCCTGGCAGGCAGGCGATTTAGGGCAACTCCGACCACCTTAGCACCAGAACGGTTGATTTGCTCCATCATGGCTTTAATCGCAGGTGCACGGGTATGCCCCAGCTGGATAATCAGCAAAACACCGTTGACTTTGGATGCCAGAACTGGGGCGTCAGCAACAATGAATGGCGGACCGTCAATAATCACAATATCAGCGCTTCTTCCTAAATCTTCAAGGATCTGACTCATTTTCCTCGATCCTAGAAGCTCGGAGGGATTTGGAGGTGGGTTACCAGCTGTAATAATGGACACTGTGCCACCAGGCCAATTTTTTATTACTTGATCAAGACTAAATTCGCCGCGAAATACATCGCTTAACCCAATATTGTTTGGAAATCCATAATAATTATGCACATTAGGTCTTCTCAGGTCACCATCTAGAAGGATCACATCTTTCTCAGCTTGAGACATAGCAACAGCCAGGTTGGCGGCCACAGAAGTCTTCCCTACCTCCATATCTATGCTGCTAACCAAAATTGTCTTGAGGGGTTGGTCGACACTAGCAAAATCAAGATTCGCTCTCAAAGTACGGATTTCCTCAACACTTGGGTGCCGTGGATTTTCAGCCACGTATAGAGCGCCAACATCCTTCAAGTGTTGCTCGGTTAGATACCCAATAATGGGCGCGTTTGTTAACTCTACTACCTCTT
>DAOVCZ010000215.1 GCA_030669775.1 Chloroflexota bacterium
CGCAGGTCGCAGATCATATCCCAATGGATGTCGCTCTTGTTGAGGCTTCCGGTCTCCGGGTAACCTGCACCTAACGCCATGTGGAAAGTACCGCCGATCTTTTCGTCGAAGAGAATGCTCTTGGTGAAGCGGTCGATTTCGAAGTTGGTGCCGATGGCGAATTCGCCGATATAACGTGAGCCGGCGTCAGTATCCAGCATTTTAAGCAGGTAATCTTCATTTTCAGTCGCGCTGGCCTGAACCACTTTCCCATTCTCGAACTTCAACTCGATCCCCTCAACAATCCGTCCGTGATACATGGCTGGATAGGTGTAGCGCACCCAACCATTGGCGGAATCTTCCACCGGTCCGGTATAAATTTCACCATCCGGCATGTTGTGCTCCCCGCACGCGTTCTTGAAAATGCGATCCTTTATAGAGAGCGAAAGCTCGACGTGTGGTCCCTTGATCTCAACGCGATCATGACCCTGGATGCGATCGATGATGCGCTGCTGCTCAGATCTCACCTCCTGCCAATGGGCTACCGGGTCCGGAGTGTTATCATCAGCATGCATCGCCCGAAAGACGAAATCCTGGTATTCTCCAAAACCCATGTCTGCCTCCATGGCGTAGGCATTGGTCGGGTAAAGCGTGCTCATCCAGCGCAGGGATTTATCCGCTCCACGTCGCAGCTGAGCCTGGATTAATGAAAATAAGGCTTTCTGCCGCCGCGCCTGGAGTTCTGGATCAACCGCAGCGAGGGCGCGGGTGTTCGTCTCAGCCCGGATTTTTATCAGCACATCAAACTGTTCGAAGGCCATTTTGTGAAATAGGGGTACGAAATCCAGTTGATCTTCTCCTGCATGATTGAAAAGAAGCTCATCTTGTCCCTCAAAATCGAATAAAACATGGGGATAACCACCGCGATCCAGCACCAGCTCATACAAGGCTTGCACGAGTGGTTCAGCGGCAGTTGTCGTGGTGATTGCCACTCGGTCGCCTTTGCGAACTTGAGTGGAGTGGTCAACCAGGATTTGGGCAAATTTATGGATACATGTATCAGTCAAGGTTATCTCCAAAACTTATCAATCTGTGAAAATCTGAGCAATTATATCACCCGGCTCCAGATCGCACTGATTGGAATCCGAATTGTCAGATAAAAAATGTGCCGGACAAAATCCACGCTATTTTATCAACTTGCGGTATACTGGATGGGAATGTTTTAAGGTTCGTTATGCTCCAGAAGTACCAAATCACCTGATCAATGAAACAATTCCTTCAAAATCTCCTCTCGGGAGAGACCACGGTGGTCGAATTACAAACGCCACTTGCCCAACCAGGCATGGCACTGGTCCAGACCGCCGCCTCCCTGGTCTCGGCTGGCACTGAACGCATGCTGGTCGATTTCGCCAGCAAATCCTTGCTGGGAAAAGCTCGTTCACGACCCGATTTAGCCCGGCAGGTGTTCGATAAAGCTCGCCGGGAGGGCGTGCTCACCACAGTGGAGGCAGCTTTCAACCGCCTCGAGGAACCCATGCCTCTCGGATATTCTTCTGCTGGGACGATCGCGGGTATAGGAGAAGGGATTCAGGGTTTCAAAGTTGGGCAGCGCGTGGCTTGTGGTGGTGGGGGATACGCCGTGCACGCCGAATACGCACTCGTTCCGCAGAATTTATTGGCAGCTTTACCGGATAATGTCGATTTCGAATCGGCCGCTTTCACCACCCTGGGGGCGATTGCCCTACATGGATTCCGCCTGGCAGAGGCGAGTGTCGGTGAACAAGTCACAGTAATCGGACTGGGTTTACTGGGGTTGCTGACTGTTTCCATTGCCAATGCCGCAGGCTGTAAGGTACTGGGGATCGACCTCGATCCGAACCGGGTTCAGCTAGCTAAGGAAATGGGGGCTGAGGTGGCTGTCACCCGGGATGAATCTGAGGCAGCAGCCCAGAGCATTTCACGCGGGCGCGGCAGCGATGTAATTTTGATCTGTGCGGATACTCGTTCTTCTGATCCTGTCGAGCTGGCAGGAACTATCGCCCGCGATAAAGCCAAGGTTGTCGCTACCGGCGCAGTTGGGCTTGAGATCCCGCGCAAGGTTTACTACGAGAAGGAACTCTCCTTCATTAACTCCCGCTCTTATGGTCCAGGACGTTACGATCCCAGCTATGAAGAAGATGGTCAGGATTACCCCATCGGATATGTCCGTTGGACAGAAGGTCGCAACCTTGAATCCTTCATTGACCTGCTATCCAGCGAGCGCATCGATGTCCATCCCATAATCACACATCGCTTTCCCATCGAACAGGCTCCAAAAGCCTATGATTTGATCGCTGGCGATAGCGATCAGCCTTTCTTGGGAATCTTGCTAACCTATGGCAGCAAAGAGCCCGTAGAGAGTGAAGTCTCCCTCCCGACAGATGATCAACTCACCATTGGACAGATTCAATCTGAACAACAAACTGAGATTGGTTCAGTAAAGATCAAGCTGGGGCTCTTGGGTGCGGGCAATTTCGCATCAGCGATTATGCTGCCTGCATTGAGTAAAGTCAATGGAATTGAGTTAACAGGAGTTGCCTCCGCCAGCGGTCTTTCAGCTCAGAATGCAGCCAACAGGTTTAATTTCCGTTATGCCACCAGTGATGAAAATAATATTCTGGAAGATCCTGCAATAAATACGATCGCCATCCTCACTCGCCATCATTTGCACGCCCGGCAGGCTATCGCAGCCTTGAATGCCGGCAAGCATGTCTTTTGTGAGAAGCCGTTGGCTATCACATCCCAGGAGTTAGAAGAAGTATTTGGGGTTCTGGATAAAATATCTGGACATTCTCAGATCTTGATGGTTGGTTTCAACCGCCGCTTCGCACCTTTCAGCCAACGACTCAAAGCTTTTCTCGGAGATCGCCAGGAACCGCTGATGGCGAATTACCGGGTCAACGCTGGATACCTGCCAGCTTCCCATTGGCTGCATGATCTCTCTCAAGGAGGCGGCAGGATTATCGGTGAAGGTTGTCATTTCATCGATTTCTTGACCTTCCTTGTCGGCGATCCTCCAAAATCAGTTGCGGCTTTCGCGCTCCCTGATGAAGGACATTATCAGGAGGACAATGTCCATTTATCTTTCACGTTTCCAGATGGGTCTATTGGAACTGTTGATTATCTGGCGAATGGCGATAAGGCATTTCCCAAAGAACGCCTGGAGGTATTTACGGCTGGGCAAGTTGCCGTGCTGGATGATTTCCGCACTTTAGAGTTGGTTCAAAATGGCAAGCGCCAATACCATCGCGCACGTCTTCGCCAGGATAAAGGTCACCGTACTGAATGGCAAACTTTTGCGAATGCGGTCATCCATGGGGGCCAGCCTCCCATCCCATACGACCAGCTTTATGGGGTATCGATGGCCGCAATCTGCGCAGTTGAGTCGCTCAGAACAGGAGATAGCGTTTCCATTCCCTCACGGATAGAGTCATGAGTAGGGATAAATATGAAACCGGATCACTTGAGATCTCGGGAAATCAAGGGCGTTCGGTAAAGAATAAGTACTATCAGCAAATGGAAGCCAGCGACCATCTGGCCTTGATTTATCCTGGCTTACGCTATTCTTGCGACAAGCCGCTGCTGTACTACACGACAGAACTGCTTTTAGAGCGGGGATATGATATCCTGCAGTTGAGGGCAAACTATAGAACCACACAATTTCAGGATTTATCACAGGCAGATCGGACAATGCAGTTGATCGAGGATGGGAAAGCACTGCTCGATGCAGGACGTCAAGCGAAATCATATTCCAGCCTGCTCCTGACTGGAAAATCCTTGGGAACCCTGACAATGG
>DAOVCZ010000201.1 GCA_030669775.1 Chloroflexota bacterium
AACCTTGCCTGATGACCTGTTGTTAGTTACCGAAACCAACCTAGAGGTCATTTTTGAACATGTGTCGCAAGTGCAGCCCAAACTATTGATTGTGGATTCAATTCAAACAACGACATTGCCCGAACTGGAATCGTCCGCAGGTTCTGTCTCTCAGGTGCGTGAAAGCGCTTCTCGTTTGCGAGAACTGGCGAAATCAAGCGGGATATCTGTATTCTTGATCGGGCACGTCACCAAGGAAGGCACGATCGCGGGACCGCGCGTCTTGGAGCACATTGTGGACACGGTCCTTTATCTGGAAGGCGATCGATTTCACTCTTATCGCTTGCTGCGATCGGTAAAGAATCGCTTTGGAGCTACTTCTGAGGTTGGGGTATTCGAGATGCGGGAGCGCGGCATGATACAGGTGACCAATCCTTCTGAATCTTTCTTGGCTGGACGGTTAGTTAATACCCCTGGTTCAGCGATCGCGGTCACAATGGAGGGAACTCGCCCCTTGCTGGTTGAAATCCAGGGTTTAACCAGTTCGACTTCTTTCGGTAATCCCCGCCGCACACCTAACGGAGTTGACATGAACAGGCTCCTATTGATCGTGGCTGTACTCTCCCGGCGGGTTGGTTTGCGATTGGCTGAGCAGGATGTCTTTGTCAATGTAGTGGGAGGTCTCAGAGTCAGTGAGCCTGCAGCTGATCTGGCGATTGCTGCCACGATCGCCTCATCAATCCGTGACTTGCCAGTGCGGGCGGAGACGGTTCTGATCGGGGAGCTCGGGCTTTCGGGGGAATTGCGGGCTGTGGGACAGATGCCTGCCCGGCTACGAGAAGCGGCTAACCTGGGATTTAAAACGGCTGTTGTACCTAGGCGGCTTCGGCGAAGTGAACCATGGCCGATGGATATCCAGGTTATCGAAGCTCGTTCCCTGCGTCAGGCCTTGGATCAAGTGTTGCTTAAAGATTGAATCCTGTACAGGCCACGCATTTTCTGATATCGTAGTCACTTGAAAACCTCTATAATCTACACAAACATTAATACAAAACCTACGTAAACTTACATTGACGGGAGATAGTTAAATCTGATAGATTTATTTGATCTGATCGTTAGCAATTAATGAAATCATGCTATCCCCCTGCTTGATCTGGCGGGCATAATTTGGTCCCAGGATCAAAGATTGGAAATATAAATTCCTAATGTTCTTGAAGCGCTTACAATTAGGGTTGATCCACCTTGCAGTTGCTATGACTTTGGTTCCTATAAATAGCACGCTAAACCGGGTCATGATCAAAGAGCTCGCTTTCTCAGCTACCCTGGTGGCTGTTCTTGCCTCCCTGCCATATCTTTTTTCCCCGATTCAAGTCTTTATCGGTTCTTTTTCGGACCGGCATCCGATCTTGGGCTGGCACCGGACACCCTACATCGCTATCGGTTTAGTGTTTTGTGTCCTGGGTGTGGTTCTCTCTCCCCTGGCGGCTTTTGTGCTGGTTGAAAATTTCTTAATCGGACTCCTGTTTGGGTTGGTCGCTTTCGGGGCTTGGGGTATGGGCTTTAATTTCGCCACCGTTTCATATTTTTCATTGGCTACTGAATTATCCGGAGAGAAAGAGCGCGGCAGCACCATCTCCGTGATGTTTTTAATGATGATCATCGGCATCATCTCGACTTCGCTCCTGCTTAGCCGTTTGGTCGATCCATATTCGCCTGAAGCGCTGGTTCGATCCTTTTGGGTCGTTGGCATTATCGCCTTGGTTTTAGGATTTCTCGGCTTGATTAAACTGGAAAAACGAACCAGTGCGGAACAGTCGCAGGTAGAAGAACGTTACTCCTGGAGGGTTCTTGCGGACACGATTCTAGAAAATAAACAGGCGACGATCTTCTTTGTCTACCTGATCATCTTGTTAATCGCACTCCTCGGTCAGGATATCCTGTTGGAACCTTTTGGGGGCGAGGCGTTTGGAATGGCTGTCACCGATACGACGCGCATCACCTCAATTTGGGGTGCCTTCATGCTCATTGCCTTGTTAATTGCAGGTGCTTTAGAACGCAGAATAAGCAAACGGACAATTGCGTTTTGGGGTGGTGGGGTTGCATTGGTCGGATTCATCTTAATCTCTGCCAGCGGGGTCCTTGTCAATACAGGCGTTTTCTATACCGGTGTGGTCTTGCTGGGTGCCGGCACAGGACTTTCAACGGTTTCAAATCTTTCATTTATGCTTGATATGACCACAGCCACCAAAGTCGGTTTGTTTATCGGTGCCTGGGGGATGGCCAACGCGGCATCCCGCTTGATTGGTGCTCTGTTGAGTGGTGTGATCCGCGATATACTGACCCAAATTCTGCAGAATCCGGTTCTTGCTTATGTGTCTGTTTTCGGTATCCTGGCGTTGCTGCTGCTCATATCATTGATCATCTTGCGCCGGATCGATGCCACGGCTTTCCGCCGGGAGGCAGAGACCAGGACGGTGATAGAAAGAGCAGCTTTAGCGAGTGATGTATAGCCCGACGAGTCTTCGACTCTGGCAACCATCATCAATGTATTTATTTAAGAGAGTTTATGGCTGAAGAGTGGTTGAGTTTAAGTGAAGTAGCAAGCATGTTGGGTGTCCACCCCAGCACGGTGCGCAGCTGGTCGGATCAGGGTCATCTCCCCACCCAGCGTACTCAGGGCGGGCATAGACGTTTCCGCCGCCGTGAAGTGGAGCTGTGGATTCAATCTCACCGGGAAGAAGGATTGGATGAAGGGCACCTGGTGGTGCAGGCAGCTTTGAAAAACATTAGAGTCAAGGTCAGCGAAGGTCGGCTAGAGAGCGAAGGGTGGTATGAAAAGCTGGATGAGGATGCTCGTAATCAATACCGGCGCAGTGGGCGTGCTCTTCTTCAGGGATTGCTTGAGTCTCTAGCCGCGGATGGCGAGTACGACGATTCCGAAGCGCGCTCATTGGGTTTTGAATATGCCTCCAGGGGCTGGCGCCGGGGATTAACCGCTGCTGAAGCTTCGCGGGCCTTCTTGTTCTTCCGCAATGCCTTGTTGGATGCAATGCTCACAGTGTATGAAGAATCAACCATCCAAACACCCAAAGCCTGGAGCGATATTTTCCGCAAAGTCTACCGCTTTACCGACCAAATCCAGATCACATTGCTCGAAACCTACGATGCCTACCAGCGAGGAAACCGCGGAGCCTAGAAACACACGAATATCAATCATATATCCTTGAAATACTGGTTTGAACAATTATTGCTGTCTCAACCCCCGGTCTGCTGGGAAGGACATTTAACCTTCAAGGTTCCTGCCTTCCAAATGTTCATATAGTTTTGTTGAAAAGAGGGATCAACCTGGGTAAGCAAGGGCGGGTTATAATTATTTGAGCAATTAAATTCCAGGTATGAGGGAGAACAATATGACGGAAAGCGAGTCACTACCGGTAAAAGCGAGAAGAGAAATGCCAATTATTTCCCGGGTGCAGCGCAACCACGGGCTTGAGCATGCTACCTTGCATGTCCTTTCGCAGCGCTATCCTAAACGCAGTCTGGCTGGTCACTCAGATACCCGCGGTTTTTGGGTGATTGGGGATGTACCGATCGAGGCTGTCTATGAAGCAGTCGAAGAAGCGCTCGACCGGTTGCGTAAAGGCGAAAAACACCTGGCTGTTCACCGCAATTGCGGCACTAATTTTGTGACCTCTGGTGTCCTGGCCGGTTTAGCTGCTGGGGCAGCCATGTTCGGGGTTGGCAAGAGCATACGCGACAAACTAGAACGATTGCCTTTAGCAATGTTCGTTGCCACCTTGGCGTTGATTTTCTCACAGCCTTTGGGATTCCTTTTGCAAGAACGGGTGACGACCTCCGCTGAACCTGGAAATTTGCAAGTAGTTGAGATCGTTACCAGCCGCAGGGGGAGGATGAAGGCTCACCGTATAACAACTCGGAATTAACTATGGAGCGAGAACAGAAACCAGTCGTGTATTTTTTTTATGGGGATTTTTAACAGGCCAAAAACGAATAAAAAGCGGTATTAAAATAAAAATTGGGAGATACAAACACCAATTAGCAGAAAATGTCAC
>DAOVCZ010000231.1 GCA_030669775.1 Chloroflexota bacterium
AAAAGGAACCTTCAATGACTAATAAACAATGGAAGAATCCCCCCGAAATGCAGATCGATCCTCAAAAGAATTATCGTGTAAATATGGAAACTTCGAAGGGATTAATCGAGCTTGAGCTTTATCCCGAGTATGCTCCCAAGACAGTCAATAATTTCGTTTTCCTCGCCCATGAAGGTTATTATGATGGAGTCATGTTTCACCGCGTGATCAACGATTTCGTCATCCAGGGAGGCGATCCAACGGGCACTGGTGCTGGCGGACCCGGGTATAAATTTGAAGACGAGCTGCAGGATAATCCGCTCAAGCATGAGACCAAGGTTATTTCCATGGCAAATGCTGGTCCCAATACGAATGGTAGTCAATTTTTCATTACTCATTCCCCCCAACCCCACCTGGATGGAAAACATACCGTTTTTGGTAAAGTGGTCAGCGGAGCAGATGTCGTTGATTCCCTTCGCCAGGGAGATCGCATGGAAAAGGTGGAAACCAGCGAAGAATAAACCTAGTTCACCAAAACGGCCAGCTGCTCACCCCCTAAATATCTCGTTCCAACCGCGTAAAACGGTTCTCAATTATCCGATCAACAATTCCCGGAAAGAGAATGTTCATCCAGACAGTCAGACGCATCTGCCAGGGGATGATTAATTCTCGCCGGGGACGCCTGACCACGCTTAAAACACCTCGGGCGACTTCTTCTGGTTCCAATCGTAATGATCCAGGGGTTGTCCGCCCGGTTTTGCGGTCTATACCCGCATGCTGTTTAAATTCTGTGTTAACAGCCCCGGGATAAATTCCAGATACATGAACATCATACACGCTTACTTCCCGACGTAAGGCCTCAGTGAAGCCGCGCACCCCAAACTTGCTGGCGGAATAGATCGTATACGTTGGTGTGGCGACAAGACCACCCATTGAACCCATGTTGATGATATGTCCTGACCTTCGCTGGATCATATGTGGAAGGACCTCGCGGGCGACCAAGATAGTCGTTATCAGGTTGATCTGGAGCTGGGCTTGAATATCTTCCATTGGATCCAATTCCTCAAGCCATTTTATCCTTCCGAAACCAGCGTTGTTCAACAAGACATCGATCTGGCCAAACTGATCCAAAGTTTCTGAAATCAATCTTTGGATATCCTCAAATCTTGTCAGATCAGATTGCACAGCAATTGATTGACCGCCAGCAGATTCGATCTCATCAGCCAACGCCTGTAATCGCTCAAGACGGCGTGCGCCCATTGAAACCCGGTAGCCCTCCCGAGCGAATAACCTGGCAACTGCCTCTCCAATTCCGGAAGAGGCACCGGTTACCAAGATGACTGGCTGGTGGGACATAGATTGTTCCTCCGCTATATTATTAGCTCAAAAAATAATAAACAAGTGCCCATCTTCTAAAACACCGCTTATCCAGAAAGGCCTCCATAATTTCTGCAGCTGGTTGTTTGCTGATGAATGCTTGACATAAGCAAGAACGTTTGCTAGAATTATTACAATTTGGTTTGCATTACAAACCAGTCTGTATAGGAAGATAGCATGAATGATGATCTCAATCAAGTTACTCGGCGGGTCCGCCAATACTGGTTCGCAGATGGTTTAGCGGAACTCTCTGTAGGAGGCGCTTTTATTGTCCTAGGTTTGTATTTTTACCTGCAATCCACTCTCCCCTCCGGATCATTGGTTCTTCTCACCATCCAAGCGGGGTTTGTGGTCTTGCTCTTTGGGGTAATATTTCTCAGCCGATATCTGGTGAGCAAATTCAAGGCTCGCTTGACTTTTCCCCGCACTGGATATGTCAGCTACAACCGGGCCAGCAAGAAACAACGAATTGTAAGTGCAGGTACCGCTATCCTCATCGTAGCACTGAATTTAGCGCTGTTTCTAAACACTCCCCTTTCCTTGAACTGGATCCCCGCCATCACAGGATTAATCGTCGGTATTGTCTGGCTGATTTCAGCTATTCGAGTCGGGTTGATTCGATTTTATCTGCAGTCGATATTATCTCTGCTATTGGGTGTGGGATTATCCCTGGCGAGATTGGAAACGTACCAAAGCCTGGCAGTTTATTACGCGGCCATGGGGATCGTTCTGCTGATCTCCGGTGGGGTGACCCTGGCCAAATATTTACGTCAGTACCCTACATCTGAGAACGATTCTCCAGCATGATGAATAATAATTCTTCGGGCAGAACTCTGTCGCCATGGAAAAGGCGAGATGAGTTCATAATTAAGATGAACAGCGATTTAATCGCGGTTGGAGTTTCATTCGATTCAATTATCGTACCAATCAAGAAACCAGAGACCTTCCATGAACTTAGATCCTCGTAAAGTTGCTGAAGTAGACCGGCTGATCCACGAACCTGCCCGGCTGATGATCATCACCATCCTGTCTGCTGTTAAAAGTGCTGATTTCCTTTTCCTGCAGCGGGAAACCGGTCTGACAAAGGGAAATCTCTCCTCGCACCTATCGAAGCTTGAAGCTGCTGGTTATATTAAAATTCAAAAGACTTATCGCGGTAAAATTCCGCTCACGGTATGTAGTCTCAGCAATACCGGACGCAAAGCATTCCAGGAATACCGCGATCAATTGAAATATATTGTTGAAAACACATAGGAAATAAAGAGATGACCACATACGCCATCAAAACTGAGAATTTAGGCCGGGATTTTGCTTCTATACGCGCCCTGGATGATCTTTCTATTGAAGTACCAACCGGAAGTGTCTTTGGCTTCCTGGGACCCAACGGCGCTGGGAAGACCACCACTATCCGCTTATTACTTGGTTTGCTCGAACCCACCCAAGGACGCGCTCAAGTTGTTGGTTTTGATACAGTTCGCCAGGCTGACGAGATCCGCACCAGAAGTGGTGCCTTACTCGAACACAACGGTCTGTATGAGCGTCTGAGTGCAGAGAACAATCTGGAGTTTTATGGGCGTATCTGGCGAATACCTGCTTCTGAACGGCAGGCGCGCATTCGCGAGCTTCTCACTAATTTAGAGTTATGGGAGCGGCGTAAAGAGCCGGTTGCCAATTGGAGCCAAGGAATGAAGCAGAAGCTGGCCATGGCACGGGCTTTATTCCACCGTCCAACCCTGCTCTTCCTGGATGAACCCACTGCAGGTCTCGATCCCTCCGCTGCTGCGAGATTGCGCGATGACCTGGAAAAACTGGTCGAGATTGAGGGTGTCACGGTATTCCTAAACACCCACAACCTGGCAGAAGCTGAAAGGCTCTGCCAGCAGATCGGAATCATCCGGGGTGGAAAACTGGTGGCAAATGGGTCACCCAGCGAGCTGCGA
This sequence comes from Chloroflexota bacterium, assembly GCA_030669775.1. Taxonomy (GTDB): domain Bacteria; phylum Chloroflexota; class Anaerolineae; order Anaerolineales; family UBA4823; genus PFL25. The sequence continues at coordinate 3,297 of DAOVCZ010000231.1, forward strand.
TCTCAGACGGGAAATCCTCAGTTAGAAATCACCGGCAAGGATTTTTCCAGTGATGCCATCCAAGATTTACGCTCTCGCCCAGAGGTTTTATCAGCAGAGCTGCACAACAACAGTTTGACCATCCAGCTGCGAGAAGCTGGTGAAACCGCCCCGCTTGTCAGTATACTGGTTCGTTCGGGTGTCCAGGTTGAAGAAGTCATCAAAGCACAATCCAGCCTGGAAGAGGTTTTTCTCAGTTTGGTAAACGAAGGTGAACAATATACGGAAGGTGAATCATGATCGCCGATA
>DAOVCZ010000140.1 GCA_030669775.1 Chloroflexota bacterium
CTTCGCCCGGCGTCGGTTGGTCTCCTCGATCGCCCTTTGCATCGAATCCGTGACTCTGTCGGCGTACATGATCACCTTTCCCCGCACGTGGCGCGCCGCCCGTCCGATCGTCTGGATTAACGCGGTGTCTGAACGTAGAAACCCCTCTTTGTCCGCATCCAGGATAGCTACCAAGGAGACTTCAGGCAAATCCAAGCCCTCTCTCAGCAGATTAATCCCCACCACAACATCGAAAACTCCCAGGCGCAGGTCACGCAAGATCCCCACCCGTTCAAGCGTGTCGATCTCGGAGTGAAGATAATGAACCTTAACCCCCATTTCCATCAGATAATCTGACAGCTTCTCCGCCATACGCTTGGTCAATGTTGTCACCAGGGTGCGCTCACCGCGTTCCACTCGCTGCCTGATTTCTGTAATTAAATCATCTACCTGCCCTTCAATCGGTCTCACTTCCACTTGTGGGTCTACCAGACCGGTTGGGCGGATAATCTGTTCCACAACTTGATCAGCTTTCTTGAGCTCGTATAGACCGGGAGTGGCCGAGGTATAGATCGTATATCCCATGTGCTCCTCAAATTCATCGAAGGCCAATGGGCGATTATCGAGCGCAGATGGCAGTCGAAAGCCATACTCGACCAGCACCTCTTTCCGAGAACGATCGCCATTAAACATGCCTCGCACCTGCGGAATCGTCATATGGGATTCGTCTATCACCAACAGGTATTCGCCCGGCAGGTAATCCATCAATGTCCAGGGATGGGAACCCGTCTCTCGTTGGTCCATATGCCGTGAGTAGTTTTCTATTCCCGAACAATACCCTACTTCCCGCAGCATTTCCAGATCATATAACGTGCGTTGTTCCAGGCGTTGGGCTTCCAGCAGTTTTTCCTCTGCTTGGAAGTATTCTATCCTCTCGCCTAATTCACCCTCGATGTCCTTGATCGCTGCTCGCAACTTCTCCTCTTCAGTGATGAAATGTTTAGCAGGATAGATTGCTACTGATGCTAATTCACGTCGCAGTTCTCCTGTCACTGGGTTGAACTCTACAATTCGCTCAACTTCATCTCCGAAGAAGGTGATCCGGTAACCAAATTTATTCTGGTATGCCGGGATCAGTTCCAATGTATCCCCACGCACACGAAATGTGCCTGGGCGCAGTTCCATATCGTTGCGCTCGTAATGGCTTTCGACCATCTGCCTCAATAGTGAGTTCCGTCGGTATACGTTCCCACTTTCCAGATTTATCACCACTCGGCCATAAGCCTCTGGATTCCCAAGCCCGTATATACAGGAGACAGAGGCGACAATGACCACATCACTCCGCGACATCAACGCAGTCGTGGAAGCCAGCCGTAAACGCTCAATCTCCTCATTTACATCCGTCTCCTTTTCGATATATAAGTCATGCCGGGGCATATATGCCTCAGGTTGGTAGTAATCGTAATAAGAGACGAAGTACTCAACCGCATTATCGGGGAAGAAATCTTTAAACTCTGCATACAGCTGTGCTGCCAGGGTCTTATTATGCGCCATTACAAGAGTTGGCTTCTGAATCTGCTCGATGAGCGATGCAATCGTATACGTTTTGCCTGTACCAGTGGCCCCGAGCAGCACCTGGTCGTGATATCCATCCCGGATACCCTTAACCAGCTGCTGGATGGCTTCAGGTTGATCTCCCGTTGGTTTAAATGGCGCTTGTAATTTAAATTCCATATTTCCTCTTTGATTCAAGTCACAAACCACTCCTGAGGATTATCCAATTGTGCCGGTTTAATTGCTTCGAGATATTGGTTGATCACCTGGGATAGAAAGAGACTCCTCGAGCCTATGTTGGTGGCTATCATTCTCTTAATCTCTTACATAGATCGGATTGCTGAAAATCCAACCCCGCTTTACACCTAAATAACGCAGGTATACTTCAACCCGATAAACACCAGGCTCAGTGGCAATGTAAGTACAAATTTCCCTTTTTTTCCAGGTCTTGATCACCTTTCCATCCTTCAGCAGGCGGCATTCAGCTCGCTGAGGGATGTGGATCTGCAGGGTTACGCCTTCATTAATCTCAATCTCATCCCCCATTCCAACAGTGCTATCTTTCCCCTGAGCATTGAATCGAAACCCACGGGTAGGTGCCGGTAAATCATACCCAATAAAGCAATGCCCGTTGCCAAGGGCATCTAGGATCATGTCGTGGTCTTGGTTGAAATCTCCGCTCAATGGCTGCTTTGTAAAAATATGAGTATTCACAGCCCGAAAATGGAATTCATACGGGAAAAGTGTCTTTCTAATCGGGCCGATTGAAACGCGAAACGCATGAGCATCCGACCCACCCACCGCGACCACTCGCTTGCCAGACTCTAACAGCTGATCCCATTTCTGTATGGTTTCTATAAATGGGCCATGGGCGACCAGCTTCGAATTGAATCCAAAGTAAATGGCGCGCATCCAATTCTTCATCAATGACTTGAATTCTGACATGGCGTTCCATAATTCGATTCCGGTATAGTTCTCCACTTCCCACTTCTCCCAGGAAATATCTGGCTCTCCAAAAGCAGGAGCGGCTGGGTCAACTGGATGGGCAATAAAAGCCATACCTCCCGTTTTGTTAACGCTGTCCACCAGGTGTTGAGTGTCTTCCGCCAGCTCAGCCATTTCTCGACCAGCGCCAATTACCAGCAGATGATTCTTCTGTGGATTCGCAGTTTGGTCGTGTACCTCTTCCCCGACTATCAACAGCACTTTGCGATCCCCATCCTGGTAATATCCTGCCGGACCGTTCACTAAAACATTATGATCAGTGGTGATGACAGCATCCAAGCCAGCTTGTAGAGCCGCTTGTACGATATCCGCATGAGTCCCGGAACCGTCCGAGTATGTGGTATGCATGTGAAGGTTGATGACAATTTCATTCATGGAGCGATTGACGAAACATATAACGAAAGGTATAATCCGCCTGCTTAGATTAGTATTTCACGGAGGCGTTTGTGGATCGATATTTAGATATTGCGATGATTATAACGTCAATTGCTTTGATTGTTAGCGTCATCCTACAAAGCAAAGGAGCTGGGTTGGGTGGCCTGACAGGTGGTGATACCGGCGCGGTTTTCACTGCCAGGCGTGGTGTCGAGAAAACACTCTTCCACATAACAGTTGGACTCAGCATTTTGTTCTTTGGATTAGCCATCGCGACAGTCGTTTTTACTGGCTAATCACAGCTCTTAATGAGAACCAGGTCTATTAATTCGCCGGTTTATGGGCGATTCACGGCCCTGCCGGTGAACGCCCTTTTTTGTTGCTTATGAGAAAAATGGTTTGGCAGATCGTGATCGTTGTGGTTGCCTTGGCAGCCATCGCAGTATTGCTGTTCAGTCAGCAGTCCACGCTGCTGCCGATCACACCAGAGGTGAAGCCCTCCACTGGCGGTGTGTACTCAGAAGCCCTAGTTGGTTCATTCAACCGTTTGAACCCAGTCTTGGATTACACCAACTCTGCCGATCAGGACGTCGACCGCCTCATTTTCAGCAGCTTACTCCGTTTCGACGATCGAGGATTGCCGGTTAATGATCTGATTGAATCGATGGGTATCTCCCAAAATGGACAAAATTACAACATCTCACTTCGGGAAAATGCTGTTTGGCATGATGGACAGCCGGTGACCAGCGAAGATGTGGTCTTTACAGTAGAACTTTTGCGTTCAGAGGACCTCCCAGTACCTGAAGATACACGCGCGCTTTGGCAGAATGTTGAAGCTGAAGCATTAGACGAAAATACTCTCCAATTTCGCCTCCCCGAGCCATATGCACCTTTCCTGGATTACCTGACTTTTGGTATCTTACCCAAGCATCTTCTAGGTGATCTTTCCCCGGCAGAGATCATCGATTCCCAATTCAATTTACAACCTGTTGGCAGCGGCCCTTATCGCTTTGATCAATTCCTGTTCGAAGATGATCAAATCATCGGAGTTTCATTGACTGCTTTTGAAGATTACTATAACGATCCAGCTTTCATCGAGCAGTTCACTTTCAAGTACTATCCGGATCCAGAAGCTGCGCTCTCCGCTTACCAGTCTGGAGATATCCTGGGAATCAGCCAGGTTACCAATGACATTCTTCCTCAGGCTTTGCAGGAACCTAACCTGAATATGCACTCCGGTCAGGTCCCCTTGCTCTCGATCATATTCCTCAACTTGGATAACCCGCAAGTACCTTATTTCCAGGATGTTAACATCCGGCGGGCGTTATTGATGGGCATCGACCGCCAGCGGATTATCAACCAGTTAAAGGATGGTCAGACAACATTGGCTCATGGTCCCATCTTCCCAGGCAGCTGGGCGTATTATGACGGTATTGAGAAAATTGAATACGATCCGGACGCCGCCATCCAGATCCTGAGGGCGGCTGGTTACGCCATCCCCGCCGCTGGTAGCTCTGTGCGGACAAATGAAGAGGGACAATCTTTATCTTTTGAACTGGTATACCCATCGGGGGCCAAATACGAGCAGCTAGCTGAGGCTATTGCCAGTGATTGGCAGCGGTTGGGTGTGGAAGCGAATTTACAGGCAGTTGACTCCGATGATCTGGTCGCCACATATCTCGATCCGCGCGAATACGATGCAGCACTGGTGGATATCAACCTGACGAGTTCTCCCGACCCAGACCCCTACCCGTTCTGGGACCAGGCTCAAATCACAGGTGGGCAGAATTATTCCAAGTGGAATGATCGTCAAGCCAGCGAATTCCTCGAAGAGGCCAGGGTCGAGTTGGATAGAACCGAACGTACCCGCTTGTACAACAATTTCCAGGTCCGCTTTGCCAGTGAGCTCCCCGCACTGCCTCTTTTTTATCCAATTTACAATTATGGGATCGATCAGCGCATTAACGGAGTTGCCATGGGTTCCTTGTACGAGGTAAGTGACCGGTTTGCCAATGTCACCAAATGGTTCCTGATTGCGGAACGTTCATTAGAAACAGCTGCCACGCAGGTCGAGACCACCGCAAGTCCTTAATAATTCTCTTGTAGTTTAGTCCTCGTCAATCCAAATTATTGCCTCACTCGACCTTTATACCTCAGAGCAGGTATTTTTTATCTACGATGTAGTAAGGAAAATTGGGGTATGGGAGGTTATTAGGGAGATCGATAATTTTTTAATCAGTAACCCACCGTGAGTGTCGAGATGTGTTCTCTCACTTACTTTTGTCTTCTGAATATTTGTCTCGAATTGTGGATTTGGTAAGAATTAGGTTTTCAACAACTTACTGCTGGGGTGATATTTATTCCATTCAAGGTGTGCGGTCATACATGTTCTTATAGATGCTGAAAATCTCGTAAATCCCCTTAATATATTCACGGGTTTCTGCAAAGCGGATAACTTCCAAGTAAAGATCAGGATCTGGAGGCACCAGATTTTTCCAGGTCATTGCATTTCCAGGACCGCCATTGTAGGCCGCCAAGGCGCCGTAAAGATCACCGCTCAGAAAACCTCTTTGCCGGTTGAGGTAGTTGCTTCCCAAGTTAATACTGACCAGAGGTCGATAAAGGTCCTCATCCGTATAATTCGGCGGCCAACCGTCGTTCGCATAAATTTCCTGACCGGTACTCGGTATTATCTGCATTAATCCTCGTGCTCCAGCAGAAGAGTGGACAAAACCTTCGAATAAACTATC
>DAOVCZ010000039.1 GCA_030669775.1 Chloroflexota bacterium
GATGGCCGCGATTTGCTCAAGGCCAGTCAAAACGAATTACGAGATATCCGTGGTTCACAAATCGCCATGGTATTTCAGGACCCGATGACTTCGTTAAATCCGGTTTTTACTGTTGGCTTTCAGATCACCGAAGCGCTCAGCATCCATAAAGGCATGGGCAATGACGAGGCGCGTGAGGTGGCTGGCGATCTGCTGGAGCAGGTCGGTATTCCAGATGCCCGTTCTCGGCTGGATGATTACCCCCACCAGTTTTCAGGAGGTATGCGCCAAAGGGCGATGCTCGCTATGGCGCTTTCTTGTGACCCAAAGCTCTTGATCGCTGATGAGCCAACAACCGCCCTGGATGTTACTATTCAGGCTCAGATTATAGATCTGGTGAAACGACTGCAAGAGAATCTGGGCATGGCGGTCATGTGGATCACCCATGATTTAGGCGTTATGGCTGAATTAGCCCAGAATATCAACGTCATGTATGCTGGTTATATCGTTGAGCGCGGCACTGCTAGGGATATCTTCAAGCGCACCAGGCATCCCTATACCATAGGATTGTTAGGCTCATTACCCCGCCTGGATGAAGCACCCGGCACGGAACTGGTTGCTATTCCCGGCTTACCACCAGATTTATTATCTCTCCCGAAGGGTTGTCCATTTGTTTTCCGGTGTATGTATGCTGTCGAGCGATGCCTGGAGGAGATGCCTCCTTTGGAGCAGACTGATGGGATAAATCATACTGTTGCTTGTTGGTGTTGGAAGGAAATTGCAGAGAAAAAGTGATACCACATGCCTCCTGAACAAGAACCGCTGGTCCGAGTTCGCAACCTCAAGAAATACTTTCCAATCTATAAGGGAGCATTGATCCAGCGCCATGTAGGTGATATCAAGGCTGTGGACGGGGTTAGTTTCGACATCTACAAAGGGGAGACATTAGGACTGGTCGGGGAGACGGGCAGCGGCAAGACCACAGTCGGACGTACGATGACCCGCCTTTATGAGCCGACAGCGGGCGAGGTCACCCTGGATGGGATTGACCTGTTCAGCCTAAAATCAAAGGAATTATCCCAGATAAGGCGGCGGATAGCCATTATTTTTCAAGATCCATACGCCTCACTGAACCCGCGCATGACTATCGGTTCTATCATCGCTGAACCGCTTGAAATTCATAAGATCGCCCGCGGAAGGGAGAAAGAGGAACGAGTGAATGAGCTGCTCAGCATGGTTGGGTTGGGGACATACTGTGTAAATCGATTTCCCTTTGAATTTTCCGGTGGGCAGCGTCAGCGGATTGGTATCGCCCGGGCTTTAGCTATCCATCCAGATCTGATTGTCTGTGATGAGCCAATTTCCTCTCTGGACGTCTCAATTCAAGCCCAGGTGGTTAACCTGCTGGAGAAGCTTCAGAAACAGCTTGGCCTGACATACTTATTTATCGCTCACGATTTGAGCATGGTGCGCCATATCAGCGACCGCATGGCAGTTATGTACTTGGGTAAGATCATGGAACTGGCCGATCGGGATGAGATTTATTTGAGACCGGTTCATCCATATACTCAGGCACTGATGTCAGCGGTGCCAGTGCCCGATCCAGATTTTGCGATGGAGAGGAAACATATCATTTTGGAAGGGGATATGCCCAGTCCTGCCGACCCGCCGGTGGGTTGTAATTTCAGTACGCGCTGCCAATACGCGAAAGACATTTGCCATGAGCAAGATCCAGAGTTCAGGGAAGTGAAAGCCGATCATTTCGTCGCCTGCCACTTTGCTGAAGATTTCCTTTAGCTGAGCATTACTGTCCCTGATCTTGCACCCCTATCCCAGTAAATATACGCTGGGATACATTTTTGTATAGTCCTTTCCTTTGACAATCCATATCCCAGAGACTAAAATTCAGGTAGGAACCGCAATGGGTAAGTTTTGAGATTCTTCACTTGAGAAGTTCATCCTGAGAGACTTAGAAGGATTGCTGAGCATGGCATTTATTGGTGAACTGGTGTATGAAAACAAGCAGTTGCAGATCGATATAGGTACTTAATAAAAGTTGGAGCAGTCGAATCGATGAGTGCCTGGCCGGGAAAATATGTAATTGGGCTGACCGGGAATATCGCCACCGGGAAGAGCGTGGTGCGAAAAATGCTTGAGCACCTTGGGGCGTATGGTATTGATGCAGACGCCCTTGCTAATCGTGCCATCGCCAAAGATGCCCCTGGATACCAACCAGTCCTTGACACATTTGGAAGTTGGATATTGACCCCTGAGGGTCAAATTGATCGTACCCGACTGGGCAGAATAGTGTTTTCAGATTCAGAAGCACTTGGAAAATTAGAAGCCATTGTCCATCCCCTGGTGAGACAGGCGATTGATCTGCTGGTACGCCGCGCCGGTCAAAAAATCATTGTGGTTGAAGCCATAAAACTCCTGGAAGGGCCGTTGCGTTCAGCGTGTGATAATATTTGGGTAACGACTGCGCCAATGGAAGTCCAGCTCAGGCGTTTGAGGATCAAGAGGGGTATGAGCGCTGAGGTCGCCCGCCAGCATATCGCTGCTCAACCACCCCAAACGCAGAAGATCGCGGCAGCGGATGTTGTTATAAAAAACAACGGCTCATTTGAGGCTGCCTGGAAGCAAGTATTGGCAGCCTGGCAAAAAACGATCCCAGATGGGATTGTCGCTCTGGTCCCTCCTGCCCCTGCCGCCAAAGGTGTACTGGCGGTTGAACGAGCAGGTCCCCGTCAGGTAGAAGAGATCGCTGAATTTATCACTGAAATCAGCAAGGGACGCCGGGCAATGAGTCCCGAGGATGTGATGGCCGCATTCGGAGAGAAAGCGTTTTTGCTCCTGAAGATCGATGAGCGCTTGGTGGGTCTGGCGGGTTGGCAGGTAGAAAATCTTGTGGCGCGAGTCAGTGATGTTTATATGGAGCCCGGTCTAGCATTGGGAGAGGCTGTAAGAGTTTTAATGGACGCAATTGAAATTGCTTCTCGGGAATTGCAAAGCGAGATCTTATTATTGTTTCTGCCTCCCCATTTGGGCCGCCATAATGCTGTGTGGGATGCGCTGGGTTACAGCCCTCGAAACCCGCAGGATTTGAAGGTTAGTGCTTGGGAGGAAGCTGCCTTAGAATCTATGCCGGTCGGTACCGTGATGTTTTATAAGCAGCTGCGCAAAGACCGGGTGTTGAAACCAGTTTAATTGTGGTTTTCTTTATGATCTGGGAAGTATCTGGGTGTGATGTTGACCATGGAGTTCTAGTTCGTGAACGATGTCATTGATAGATTAATCGATAACCTGTCCTTCGTTTTCGAGCGTCTCGATCCTTTCGGGATCTTAGACGTCATCCTGGTTACAGCGATCTTCTTTGCGATCCTGCGTTGGTTGCGGGATACTCAGGCAGTGGTTCTCCTTCGGGGGCTGCTCCTGGTGATCGCGTTGATCAGTTTGCTGACCAGCCTCGAAGTACTGCCGGCTTTTTCATGGTTGATGCGGACTACATTACCTGCAATGCTTCTGGTGATCCCTGTAATTTTTGCCCCAGAGATCCGCCGGGCATTGGAACGGTTGGGTAGAGCAGGCGCGATCTTGGATGGTGGGCGGGCGACCACCACGACGGAAATCCAGAATACGATCACATCTGTGGTTGGTGCCACAGCACGTTTAGCAGACCGCCGTCATGGGGCGCTGATTGTACTGCAGCGGAATGACAGCCTGGAGGAATACATTCAAAGTGGGGTACGGATGGATTCTGATATAACACCGGAACTGATTCTACAAATCTTTTATCCAAATACTCCCCTCCACGATGGGGCTGTGATAATAGTTGGTTCTAAACTTGTTTCAGCCTCATCGGTTTTGCCCTTATCTGCAAGTGGAGTGTTGTCGAAGTCACCGGAACGCCAGATGGGTTTGCGTCACCGGGCTGCCTTGGGGATTTCAGAGGTAAGCGATGCGGTGGCAATTGTTGTGTCAGAAGAAACCGGATCAATTTCAGTGGTCAATGCAGGTCGCATGATCCGTCGTTTGGATGCCGAGCGTTTGGAAAACATAATACGAGCATTATATCGCCCCTCGCAACCAGTCAGAGGGATAAAGGGCTTCTTCAAGAAGCTCTTCACCGGTGGAGATGGAACCCCTCGAGAGGAGGTATAGAGGTTTTGTCACCTTTACGTTGGCTAGTCAGTAACCTGAGCACGATGATCCTGGCCCTGGTATTGGCAGTGGTGGTTTGGATATCTGCGGTCACTGCCGCCAATCCGAATATTGAACAGACCCGCTCGGTCCCACTGGACCTAGTCGGTCTTGATCCGGATATGCTGGTTGTCGGGAATGTGCCCACTCAAGTACGGGTAACTTTAGAGGCTCCCTCCTCAGTGATGGATTCGATGAGTGCCTCGGAAAAGGCAGTTCAAGCCTGGGTGGACATATCTGGATTAGAACCAGGCAACCATGATTTGGAAGTCCAGGTGCAGATAAATCCATCATACCGACCTGTGCGCCGCAGCTCGGTAATACCTGAAATCGTCTCTATAACCCTGGAACCATTATTGACGCGTACTTACCCTGTAAATCTGAAAGTGACGGGTGATCCAGCCGTTGGATATCAGAAAGGCAGGCTCAGTTCGGAACCGTCTTCGGTCACGATTTCAGGAGCTGCTTCTCTGGTGACTCAGATCGAGGAGGTGAATGCATCCATGGATATCTCCGGAGCCACTGAGACGATAGAACGGGATTTGGCGCTCGTGGCGGTCGATCAAAATGGCGAGCCGGTGTCCGGAGTGACCATTATCCCGCTGGATGTGAGCGTCTCCCAACCGATATTCCTGCAAGGTGGTTATCGCAATGTGATCGTGAGAGTGGTGACGACAGGTCAACCTGCCAACGGCTATAAATTGACCAATATAACCGTTTCTCCACTCAATGTGGTTGTATTTTCTAGCGATCCTCAACTGGTCAACGACTTGCCCGGATACGTGGAAACTGAACCCGTCGACCTGACCGATGCAGTGGATGATATAGACACCTATGTGGTGATTAATTTGCCTGAAGGTGTGACCATGGTCGGAGATCAATTCGTCCTGGTCCAGGTGAGCATCGCGGCAATTGAAGGGAGCCTGACGATGTCGCTGCCAGTCATACCAATCGGATTACTCCCGATTCACACCGCAGTGATATCGCCTGAAATCGTGGATGTGATTCTCTCAGGCCCGGTTCCCGTCCTGGACACATTAACTCCCGATGACATTCGTGTTGTGGTGGACGTTTCCGACTTGGAGCTGGGAATCTATCAACTCGAACCAATTGTGGATATAATTCCGGACCGCATAATAGTCGAAGCGGTGTTGCCCTCAACCGTCGAAGTAGAAATTATTATCGCGCCCACGCCAACCCCAACTACCACGCCGGTCGCGACCAGCCAGCCCTAAGAGACGCGCATGTCAAAACCAGTTGTTGCCCTGGTTGGACGCCCCAACGTCGGGAAGAGTACCCTGTTTAACCGCCTGGCTGAAGAGCGATTAGCGGTGGTTGATGAGGTCCCAGGCACCACGCGAGACAGGTTAATGGCGGATGCAATTTGGTCAGGGGTGTTGTTTTCGATCATTGATACGGGTGGTATTGACCCAACCCAAACCAGTCAGGGGCGTTCCCAACAACCGCTCTCCGTTGGTTCGGCTGATTTTATAACGCAGATCAAGGAGCAGGCTGAGATTGCGATCGCTGAGGCGGATGCGATCCTGTTTATCGTCGACGCTGAGAGTGGGGTCACACCAGCAGATCATGAGGTGGCCCAGATACTTCGTCACCACCAGCAGCAGAGGGATGGCGAACCCTATCCTCCGATCTTTCTGGTGGTCAATAAAGCCGACAACGAGGTTCGACGCTCACAAGCTTACCAATTCTATGAATTGGGCATGGGGGAGCCTTACCCAATATCGGCCCTGCATGGCATTGGTACTGGCGATTTGCTGGAGACATTGGTCTCATCTTTTCGCTTATCCGGCGAGGAGGTGGAGGACGAATCTGTAAAGATCGCCATAGTTGGCAAGCCGAATGTGGGAAAATCCAGCCTGCTCAACAAGTTGTTGGGGGAGGAGCGCGCCATAGTTAGTGCTATCCCCGGCACCACCCGCGACGCGGTTGATACTTATCTGAAATACGAAGATACTCCAATTACCCTGATTGATACGGCTGGAATCCGCAAGCGCGGAAAAATTGAGCCAGGGGTGGAAAAATACAGCGTGCTTAGAACCTTTCAAGCCATTGATCGCGCCAGTGTCGTGCTGTTATTGGTGGATGCTTCGATCAGCTTAGCAGCTCAAGATGCCCATATTGCGGGGTATATCATTGATGCATGGAAAAGTGTTGTGGTGGTGGTCAATAAGTGGGATGCGATCACCAAAGATACCCATACGATGGATGAATACACACGCTTATTGAGGCACGAATTGAATTTCTTGCCCTATGTGCCCCTGCTGTTTATATCCGCCAAGACAGGCCAACGGGTTTCCCAGGTGCTTCCAATGGCTTTGCGCGTTCAGGAAGAGCGATTAATGCGCTTGTCCACCTCCAGATTCAACCGGATTCTCAGGAGAGCGCAAGATCTTCATCCAGCCCCAACCCGGGCGGGGAAGCAATTGAAAATCTACTATGGAACCCAGGTACGCAATGATCCACCGACTTTCTTGCTCTATGTCAATGACCCAAAGCTGGCGCATTTTACTTACCAGCGATTCTTGGAGAATCGCATTCGAGAAGATTATCCCTTTTTGGGAACCCCCATCCGCTTGGTATTACGCCGACGTCGGGAATAGCCAGATTTTTCCCCATAACATGATTTTTATTATAGTAAGAGAATCCTAAGAAAACTCTTAGGTTGATTTGTATGCCTTGACCTGTTACCATGCCGACTTTATAATCCAATTGCGGGAGAAGTCCTCTTCCCAGCCAATCTCGGGAATTGTGTGTGCGATAAGGAATTGGATGGAGCATAACTTGGATCATTTTCACACTGAAACAATCTCCGAACCACAAGAGACAGAAGAGAAGCGCTCTGGATTCATGAGGTTCGTGATCGATGTCGTCGAGACATTAATCTTGTCGATTGTGCTATTCGCGGCTATCAATGCAGTCTCGGCGCGCATCCGTGTGGATGGCGCCAGTATGGAGCCGACTCTGCAAAGCGGCGAATTTGTTATTGTCAATAAATTGGCCTACCTGTTTGGTGAGCCGACGACAGGTGATGTGATTGTGTTTCATTTCCCCCGCGATCCTGGTCAGGAATACATAAAACGTATTATCGGACTGCCAGGCGATCGGGTGGAGATTAAAAATGGCGAGGTCTATGTTAACGATCAGGTCCTGGACGAGGATTATATAGCTGCTTCACCGGTTTATGAGGATATTTTGGAGGTGCCGGGTGATTCGCTGTTTGTCCTTGGAGACAATCGGAACAATTCTTCTGATTCCCACAATTGGGGACCAGTCCCCTTAGATTATGTCATTGGAAAGGCGACGTTTGTTTACTGGCCACCTACGGAATGGGGTGTTCTTGACCAACCAACGGCCAGTGCTGCTCCTTAAGTGCTCATAAGAGGCGAGGCTTCAATGAAGATGAAATCGCGATCCAAAGACGACCGTAAGAATGATTCAGCGTACCAGTGTCCAGAATGTTTAGCTGGCGTAATGCATATGGAGGCCGTGACTTACTTTACCTGGTTGAACAAGGAATTGGTCACGGTTCCGAACTTCCCTGCTTGGGTATGCGATATGTGCGGACGCAGGGAATTTGATCCTCGCGCCATCACCTGGTTGAACACTTTACTCAATCCAGCAACGGGACGCTCCCCAGCCCAAAGGTCACGTCGCCGAACCAGGATATCGCCCGGCGATCAACCGCAAACCTGATTGCGGATTTCTTGTCAAGATTACTCCCCAATTAACTCTTTTTACTTATTATTTTTAAATATGGTTCTGCAAGAAATAGTGCAGCCAGAGATTTCGCGTCCTGGAGCACCCCCTGAGCGATAAGATCGGGTAAATTTGCCAAAGCTACAGCCTCTACCGTGATAAATTCGTCCTCATCACCCGGTAATGGATCGGAATGCAGGTTAGTCGCCAGGTAAATATGCATATGCTCAGTCGAGTAGCCAGGCGCAAGATAAAACTCCCCAATCTTTTGTAAGTTGGCGGCTGACATGCCAGTTTCTTCACGAACCTCACGGTGAGCACAAACCTCAGGTTCTTCCCCTTGGTTGAGCGTACCTGCGGGAAGTTCAAGTAATTCTTGACCTACGGCATGCCGATATTGGCGGACAAACAGAATTCGACCCTGAGAGTCGACCGGGATCAAAGTTACCGCGCCCGGGTGGACAACAACGTCGAATAAGGTTGTTTTATTATCAGGAAGCAGAACCTGATCGCGCCGTACATCAAAGGCTTTACCATAATAAAGGATTTTGGATTTTTGGGTTTCGAATGCCATAATATTTCGATCCTTCGAAGGAAAAAAGAGTAGCCGGTCAATTATACCGGCTACTCTGCATCTGTGAATTGAATTTATGTTTTACTTAGGGTATGTGTAGCACTTGACCGGCTGATAAATTATAAGGAGCCTGGAGATTGTTTGCTTGGACAATGGCATCTGGATCGACATCTCCATACTTGCAAGCAACTGTATAAATCGTATCCCCAGCTACCACGGTATAGTTCGTGGGGTGATTTAAAAGCGCCCTTTTTCCGAAGAAGGTGTTGCCTGTTTGAGGTATTTTCAACGTAAACCCCACCGGGACCAGGGAGCCGGTTCCCAGACCATTCAGGTTGAGCAGCTCAGTTTGGTTGACATTGAAACGGCGGGCGATGCAGAATGGGAATTCGCCTTTTTGCAGTTGGTAGGATTGAGGGATACCGGGTGTGGCGGTGAAAACAGGGGCCGGCGTTGGAGAAGGTTGCGGAGGGGGTTCAGTATTTTCTGGTGAAGTTGGGGGAGTTGTATCGGTTGATCCAGTCGAGGTCTCCTCAGCAGGAGGTTGCTCGGTGGGGACAGTCTCTACTATGCCACCTGCCACTGCTGTTTGGGTGGCGATATTGCCGAGCTCTGCTTCTAATGTGCTCATGGCACTGTCGGGGGATTCCGTCACTGGTGGAGGTGTAGATGCAGAAAGTTTGCACCCCGCTAGTAATATTGCTGAGGTCACCAACACAATAAAGATTAGATAGCGTGTGGTGGTCATATAGTTCTCCTCCTCGGAATTTCAACTGCTAATATTGCCAGTTTTGCAAATGTTTTTTCAATTTCTGCTCCTGATACTAGCACAATCCTGATACTGCGTCAAGCGGATCGAAACGCCCCTTGACTATCAGGTTCGCAAGGAGGAAAGGAAGAAAATTTCTTTGAGAAAGAGGGATTTTATTCTAATTCGAATGTGATTTCTTCTCGACCTGTTGGGCGGGCTACAACAATCAACCGGTGTGTGTTGGTTTCATACGGCCAGCAGGTTATTAATGTCAGGCGCTCATCAATTGAAGGCAAGATCCATTGTGCGTTGTTCATGCGTACATCGAGCTGTTCGTATTTTTCAGGAAGGATCATCTTGTTCGTAATCTGGTATTTGAACCGGCTCTGGGCTGATTCTACCCAGATGATATCCCCTTCTGTCACATCAACCAGGGAAATGAAGACTTCCCCAAACGCATTGTGATGTCCGTTGAGTACTGTATTACCAGTTTCACCCAACATAGCTGAGGTGGTATGCCAGCCAGAGGCAAATTGATCGGGGACATACCACTGCAGGAATTCCTTGCCGGCGAGTTTCTCGAAGTTCACTGGTGCTGGAATGACGGGGGCATCCAAATCGATTGATGGGATCATAATGCGGACAGGGACTTCTGGAGAAAGTTGAACATCAGGAGAAATTCCCGTCTTTGGAGAGTCATCCTTTACTCTTGAGGCCTCAATATTCTTCCGGTTACGAGCAGAGAGTACGATCTGGAGTGAACTTTCCCTGTCCGCATTATCCACCTCTTGCTCCATATAAACAGTTTTGCTATCAATTTCTCCCTTTTCAACAACGATTGTTGGTTCAGGGTGGATCGGCTTCAGCGGTACATCGAGATCACCAATACCCTGGTCGGTTGGCAGATCGAACGATACGGAAATTGGCATGAAAACGGTAACCAACATCCCAGCGATAGCGAAGATCGCTAGCAGGAATCCTAGCAAAATACTCCAATTGTTTATAAGGATATATCTCATCATTTCTTAGGTTTATTGTGGGTTAATTGGGTTGAAATCCCATGGAATATCAAACCGATGCCCACAAAGCCCAATCCCAGGAGCAGGATCATCCAGAAGTTAAAACCGGATGTTTGGTTAGAGAGGGATAGGTCCAAACCAGTTTCGGGGATCAGGATTTCAGGGGTCTCTGCCGGTGAGGTTGGTTGTGCCAGCGTGGGAGGCGGCGTGGGGGTACGGACATCCTCGGTGGGGGTTTCTGTCGTCGGTGGCGCGGTGGTTGCAGGTGGATCTGTTGTCTCAGGCACTTCCGTTGTAGGAGGAGGCTCAGTGGTTGCAGGTGGTTCAGTTGTTGCTGGCACCTCCGTGGTTGGAGGAGGCTCGGTGGTTGGAGGTTCGGTTTCGATAACCAAGTAGGTATTTGTTATGGTGCAGACCCAGGCATCTCCGGGTTCGACAAAGACATCCAAAGGTCCTGCGCCCGCAACACTTGCAGTATCACCATCCTGATCTTCACAATTGATTTCTTTGTCATAGAGATTCAGGTCAGTTCCAGTTACAGCGGTCTCGCCAACGGTGTGGGTATCCCCTTGATCTGTGGAGAGACCTGCAGAGACAGTCACTAGACCTGTGGTGTCCCCATTTTGAGCATTCTCCAATTTGGTTTCTTCATCGATCTGGAGATTAAATGCTCCCGGAGCGTCGACAGGATCGACTTCTTTAATCACCGCAATCGTGCCATCAAGAGGAACCGAGAGACCTGCAATTTCAACATTGCCACAGGTGCATTTTGCAGTAGTTTCTGCCGTTGTATCCAGCTCACTTGTACAGCTCGGCTTCTTATCT
>DAOVCZ010000124.1 GCA_030669775.1 Chloroflexota bacterium
TCAGCCGGCCCAGCGACAACGGGCACACCCCCTTTGGGGATATTTACCTCAGTCGCAGTCCAGACCTGATCCACTGGGGAAAACACCGTTTTGTGATGGGCGTTAAGGATGGCTGGCAGAGCACAAAGATCGGCGCCGGGCCGGTGCCCATCGAAACCAAAGAGGGCTGGCTGATGATCTACCACGGCGTGCTGACTTCCTGCAATGGGTTTGTGTACAGTTTCGGCGCCGCCCTGTTGGACTTAGAGCAGCCCTGGAAGGTGATCGCCCGCGGTGGCCCTTACCTGCTCTCACCACAGACATATTATGAGAATGTCGGCGATGTGCCCAATGTGGCTTTTCCCTGCGCCGCGCTGTATGACCCGGATTCTGGCCGGATGGCAATCTACTATGGCGGAGCAGATACTGTGACAGCCCTGGCATTCGCCAGAATCGACGAGCTGATCGATTTCGTGAAGACCACCTCCGAACTTTAGAACCTTCACAAGATGAGCTACACCTGGTCTGTGAATCACCATCCCTTTGGTTATTCTTACGTGCATTTCACGTGCAATTCCCATAGAATCTATGCACTCCATGCACACAATACACTTACAATCACCCCAAAATGAGGGTTTTGTCCACTCCATAAACGTTTATGGATAGTGTGGACGGATACATCGCGAACTTAAAATCCCCCGGTGGTAACACCGTGTGGGTTCGACCCCCACCCGCTCTACTTTTTATGCCAATTGCGGGGGAATTGTCGAGAAAATCCGTAAATATTGGGGCATTCGGCACACTGAAAGGAGTGTGCCATTGTGTTTAACCATATTGAGACCCAGGGGACTCTCACATATTCTTTGATCGATGACTACCTGCTCACCTGGATTGAAGCGTTCTTAATTGACAGGAAACCGCGCGGATTAGCTGATGGATTTCTGCGTTCTTCCATTCTCATGAGAAATGAGATTACATAGTTGAATGTTTGTCTGCTTGGATTCAACCCGTAAGTGCACCTTTGATTTGGTGGTTAGAGAAGCACTGATCCTACCTCAGCTTATCTCTCTTTCCGTTTTCAAAGTTGCACTTGGTAGTTGAATCTACCTTATCTTTTTGACAAATAAATGTGTCATAAGTATTTTCTCAATCACCGAGGATAGGTGGAAGAATCACGGGGGCAGAGGGTTCCATGCTACGCATGAAGGCTACTAGAGATTGAATATCCCGGTCAGTCAGGCGACTACCCCAGGCAGGCATAAGAGTATCAGGTACACCACCTGCGATGATCTGATAAATCGCCGCATCAGGAGTTTCTGATAGGAAGATTTGATTGATAACCGCTGGAGCCATTGGGGATCCATATCCATCTACTCCATGACACGATTTACAGGTGATATTGAAGAGTCTTTCCCCTTCTGCGATTAATTCTGGTGAGGATGGAATACTCATCACTTCGACTTCAGGGAACTCGATATCTGCCTGCAATAACTCTCGCCAACGGAGGATTAGATCAACCACAGAACTGATTTCATCGGGGGTAAGCAAATTCCCCCAACTTGCCATCAGAGTGCCTGGGACGCCTTTTGTAACCAATTCGACGATCTCTTCCTGAGGCATCGCCCGTAGATCATTGGAATCGATAGCCGGTGCGATAATCGTTCCAGCACCATTTGCGCCGTGGCAGGCCGCGCAATTCTCAGCATAAACAAGCAGACCGCTGCTCAAGGCATCACCATTAGGGAGTGCTGCTAATGATGCAAGCATTTCATCTGAGACCCCCATCTCAATCACCTCGGGTGGAGTAAGCCCCATTTCTTGGATGCGTACTTCAACAAACTCCCAATTAACCTGCTGAATGAACGTAACAAAATCATCAATCTGGGGATTACTAAAAATTCCTCCCTCTTCACCTGCCCAGGCTGCCATGAGTGTATTACTGCGACCGCGAGAGATCACTCGGGAGAGATCCGTCTCAGACATCATTCGGACGGCGTCACTGTTAAGAGTGGGAGTATCACCAATCCCCTCTCCAGCGGCACCATGGCAAACTGCACAGTTTATCGCATATAATTCCGTCGAGGCCAACACTGCATCGGTGTAATATTCATCCAATAATTTTTCTTGTTGTGTTGGTTCTGTCCAGGTATAAAGTGGCACTATTATGACAATCACCATGGTTGCCAGAATACCAATCCATTTCAATAGTTGGGTCATGGTATTTTCCTTAAATGTAAACGATATGATTTGGGCTTGCTTGGTCACGTTCGACTGGTGAACTAGTATCCACCTCAATTTCACCAACCTCATTTACAGATAGGGTGAATAAATCAAGAGGGCGTGAGGCTGGCTCGTTGAGTACATCCCCATCCATAGTGAACTCGGATCCATGGCAGGGACAAACAAATTTACCAACTGAAAGGTCGTATGGAACCGCACATCCCAGATGTGTGCAACGCCGATATACCGCCAATAAACCACCTTCAGGTAGCCGAACCAGATAGAAACGACCAGCTTCAACTAGGGTCACACTGCCTGCTGGATATTGATCATAATGTCCCAGTTTGAACACTCCCCCAAATTCTCCTTCAGCGGTCCGAGGTGAAAGGAAACTTAACCCAACCAGTGACAATTCCGTGATTGCCAGAAGACCGGCTGCTCCCCAGACAATATTCATGAAATCTTTACGTAATAATTTATTTTCAGACATCTCTCTAACTCCAAGGCAAGATCAAAGCCATCCCCTCACCGCGTAAAAATATTCCAACAAAGGTAAGGGTAGCAAAAGATGCTAATAATAAAGTAAAGATCGCCTGGCGAGCTTCGCAGGTCTTAATGCCGAAAGCTTTGAGCAATTCATAGTAACCAATTAATATAAGCAAAATAACTGCTAACGGTACCCAGCCATTACTGATGGAACTTGGCAAGAAAGGCAACCAACCAGGAAAATCCAGATAATACTCATTCAACCAAACAAAACCGAAGGTACCTGCTACGCCCAGGAAGAAACTCAACCCAGCCAGAATCCGCCCCAAAACCGAACGGAACCAGATTCCCGTAGTTTCCATATCTTGATCCAGGTAGGGAACCAGAATCAAAACCATCAAACCTAGACCGGGGATGATAATGGCCCCAAAAACGGGATGAAAGTGCAGGAGTAATTCCTGAAACCCCATGAAGTACCAGGCTGCTTTGGCAGGGTTTGGGCTGTGAGCTGGATTAGCGGCTTCTTCTAGAGGCGCGTTGACGAAGGCCGCCCAGGTGATCAGCAACGCCAGCCAGACCAGAGCAAACACGAATTCGATGCTGACCAGATGCGGCAGTGTGGTGACTTTACCTTTATCCCTTTCCTGATTGATTTCTCGCGGTACTGTGATGGTATCTTTGCGTACCCTCCAGATGTGGAACGATACGATAGCGAAAATTGCCAGGGGGATCACGGCGATATGCAAGCCGTAGAAGTTCGTCAGGGTTGCAGTGCCTACTTCGGGGCCTCCCAACAATAAACGGGTCAGCGGTTCCCCAATGATGGGGATGTAATCAAATAAACTGGTACCCACAGTCACAGCCCAATAGGCTAGTTGATCCCAAGGAAGCAGGTATCCGGTGAAATTTGCCGCGATGATTAGCAAGAGCAGTGTGATCCCCATTACCCAGTTGAATTCACGCGGCCGGGTAAATCCAGCTGTATAAAATACCCTCAACAGGTGCAGAACCCCAACCACAACCATCAAGTTGCCTGACCAGTGATGCAAGTTGCGGATGAGGTTGCCAAAATTGATTTCGGTTTGCAGTGCGATCATGCTATCATAGGCTGCATCTGGTGAAGGGGTGTACACAAAAAGCAGTAATATTCCAGTTACGGCTAGAATAGATCCGAGTAAAATTAATAATCCTCCCAGCCCAAAAGTGTAGGTAAACTTGAGCGCTGGTTTGGAAACCTTGGAAGGATGAATGTGTAGAATCAGACTGTTCATCACCATTTTCATCCGGCTGCGGTCATCGGGTGGTCGGATGGGACCTCTTTGGATAGATTGCTGGATGCGGGTCAACAGGGCTGGCTTTTCCGGAGGGTGAGTTGGATGATCTGTCATGGTTGCCTCAATCTGGGGAAATAGTTCTCTGCAGGGAGATCAAGAATCTCCCTGCAAAGCTTATATTATTAGGAATTGCTGCCAGCGAAACCTCTCCCACCCTGCTTTCCACTATTGCCATTCCCATTTCCTCCGGGGCCTGCCCAGAGAGGGCGTCCATTGGGATCTCGCAGCATAACCCGTAATCCCGTTGCTACCTGTGTGATATCACCGGCCATGAACTGATCACCTTCGTAAAAACCAACAACAATAATCTCATCTCCGACCTGGAAAGTTACGTTTTGCCCGGCAAAAAACCGCGGCTGACCTGTTTGGAAGGCGATTATCTCACCCTCAGGAGTATCCATGGTCATATTTCCACCCTGGAATGACATCAATGTACCCTCGATGGTGATCCATTCGTCTACCTGGGCTTGGGGATCAGGGATGCGATCGCCATCACCGTCGCCGCCATTTTGTCCATTTCCATTAGTTACGCCACCACTCCATAAGGGCTGACCAGTTTCACTGCGTACATGTAGGGTTTGGCCATCCGCCAACGTAACCTGAGAAGCATGGAGCATACCTTCGTTGATCGAACCATTTACGGTAGCCGATTGACCAACCTGAAGCTCAATCCCTTGATTTAGCCAGTAGTCCGGTGGACCTAATTCGATATAGACAGTCTCCCCATCCTGGAGGGCAAAATGAAACCCGTAATCGTCGATTTCTACAATCGTTCCGGCCTCTTGCCAGGGATCCCCAGCCGCGCCTTGAGCAGTAATAATCGGTTCTCCTTGCTGTCCGCCGGGTTGTTCAGCGCCAGATCCTTGTCCATTAACCAGTGGATCTGGGGTAGGGGAAACGGGGATAGATTCTTTCGTTGCGATATTATTTGCCAGCGCTATTCCTCCTGCCCCAATCACTGTGAACAGTAAAACGCCAATAATAATTTTTTTCAACATGATTATCTCCTCTTGTTATTCTATGTATGCGTTTATGCGAATACATGATTATTTCTTGGAGTAAGTTTAGCTAAAAGTTATGAAGGAGTTGTTAGGAGACCTTGAAGATACTGTGAATTCCAGGGGATAATACCGATGGGGATTTATCGAAAAGCTAAATTGTGTTTGTGATTTATTCCACTAATATTGACTCAAATATTCTTATCAACTTAAACTTCGAGTTTCGGCAAAAACGGATGGAATCCTTACCGGGAACTTCCCAAAGGTATAAACATGATGTGTGAGTAAAAAGAAGATTATCCAAATGCACATTCACAAGATAATCGCGTATCCCAAGCGATTCAAGCCAATGGGTTTGGCAGGCAGCGGAACTCACTTAGCGAAGTCCATAATGTCACCTGTTTAATCAAAGCTTTATCATCGTTTCCTTTGCCGAGTCAATGCACAGAAAACCCAAAAACTCCTCATTTGAAACAAAGTAGCAGAGGCTGCCCAGTTTTGTCACTCATCTTTCTCTATCTGGTTGAGAATCAGCACTCCTGAATGCGGGCTTTCTACCTCACCATAGTGATTGGGAAGGATGCCTGCCTTCGCAAGCCATTTGCCTTTGAGGCGGATGCGAGGTACGGTTTGCTTTCGCCAGAAGTCACCAATCTCTTCCACTTTCAGGATACGTTTCTTGTTTTTGATCCTGTTTACCATGGTTGCCTCCTATTTCCCCTTGCACCAATCGTCATCTACCTTGTGGGAGAACCATAGGCGGCCATCCTTCTCCCAGCGCTTCATCTCGCATTGATGAATGGGACACCAGGCTGGATCGTTTGATTGATCCTGACCGGATTTGTTTCCATTCGTCGATTTGTTGTTGGCAGGAACTCGATATCCCCGACGGTTGTGTGTGTAAGGGATACATTCATTGTTGAGCAGGTAGACGATAGCGCTGTTGACCTTCTCCAATAGCTCCGAACCACTTTCTGATCGCAGGGTGAGCTGGCACTCAAACCCCTCTAGGCTGATGTGCCTGGTGTTCCAGAAGGCTGGTGC
>DAOVCZ010000071.1 GCA_030669775.1 Chloroflexota bacterium
CAGAATATATTTGTGGTCGGAGACGCGGATCAATCCATATACACCTGGCGTGGGGCAGATTACAAGAATGTTCTGCGCTTTGAGCGGGATTATCCGGAGACCCAAGTCATTTTGCTAGAGCAGAATTATCGTTCAACTCAATCCATTCTAGACGTAGCAATGGTGGTAATTGACCGTAATCCCAACCGGACCCCCAAGAAATTAATGACCTCGCGTGGATTCGGTGAGAAAATTGTCCTGCACGAGACTTATGATGACCGGGAAGAAGCAGTTTATGTGGTGGATAATATAGCCAAGTTAGTGGCGACTAATCAGTCACAAACGGGAGATTTCGCGGTCATGTACCGGACGAATGCCCAATCGCGTCTGTTGGAAGAGGCATTCTTGCATGCTAATCTTCCTTATAAGCTGGTTGGTGCCCAACGTTTTTACGGCAGGCGCGAGGTTAAAGATGTGATCTCATATTTGCGATTGGCTCACAACCCGAATGATGAAATCAGCTTAGCGCGTGTGATCAATGTGCCCGCGCGCGGCATAGGCACGAAGAGCATGATCGCATTGAGAACAATAGCTCAAAAGATTGGTATTTCTCCAGGTGAGTTATTGTTGGAGTTGGGAAGTAAGGATTCAGCTCACCTAAAATCATTCCAAAGTCGTATGGGTCTTGCTCTATCGAATTTTGGTGCATTACTTGCTGGATGGCGCCAGAAGCACAGTGAATTACCGCCTTTGGCGCTGATGGACCAAATTATCGATGAGACTGGCTATCGTGGGTATATCGACGATGGCACAGACGAGGGGCGTGATCGTTGGGAAAACGTAATGGAACTGCGCCGCTTAGCTGATGAGTTTAAAGAAGTAGGTCTTGATCCATTCCTGGAACGAGTTGCCCTGGTATCAGACCAGGACACTTTGGATACCAACAGTAATGTGCCGACATTATTAACCTTGCATGCAGCCAAAGGTCTGGAATTCCCAAACGTGTTTATTGTCGGCCTCAGCGATGGCACATTGCCACACATCCGCTCGTTTGATGATCCGGAAGGGATGCAGGAGGAGCGGAGACTGTTTTATGTTGGCATCACTCGGGCAAAAGATCGCTTGTACTTAGTATTGCCACTCAATCGTAGTTCGTTTGGCTATTCGGAACCAGTAGATGAATCCCGCTTCTTGGGAGATATCCCAGACGACTTGATAAAAGATAGCGGTCGCTCCAGGAAACGATCTCGCATCACCAGATCCGGTGCTCTGCGTTGGGAAAGAGACGATTCACCTGCAACTATTAGGGCTGAACCCCAGTATCAAGCCGGAGCAACGGTTCTTCACCCTGTTTGGGGGGAAGGGTTAGTGCTCAACAGCCGCATACAAGATGACGATGAAATTGTTGATGTATTTTTTGCTGGCGAGGGTTTAAAACGTTTAGCAGCTTCTTTAGCCAGATTGGAAATTAAGACCTGAACTTTAGTAAAATCATGGGCTTATCCGATTGCCCTTCACTTTGTCATTTGCCCAGCTTATAATCCAGTCATGCCGATCCTCGATCAAAATTCCTTAGAGTTCATCAGCCGGGGAACTGAATACACTCGGCGAGTAGGGATTCGTCTTGGGACCTTACTGCGGAGCGGCGATATTATCTGTTTGGAAGGTGATCTGGGTTCGGGTAAAACAACTTTAGTGCAGGGTATGGCAGTTGGTTGGGGATCATTAGATCGGGTGACCAGTCCCACATTTGTTCTGGTAAATCTCTATCGTCGATTAGATGGCGGTCAGTTTCACCATCTCGACGCATACCGTTTAAAAGATGCAAAAGAAGCTGAGGAACTTGATTTAGAGACGTATATCGGAACTGGACCACTGGTTGTGGAATGGGCTGAACGGATTAAGGCAGCGCTACCGCCAGATCATCTTTGGGTGTCTCTACGTTTGGTAGACGTAGATCAACGCGATTTGATTTTTACAGCGAGAGGATCCTATTATAAATCTCTACTGGACAATTTCCGTATGCGAATATATGGTGGACTATAATGTTGATAGCGATTGATACATCCACACGTTTAATCGGGGTCGCGTTGTATGATGGTGTGCAAATCATCAGTGAGATGGTGTGGCTGAGCCAACAATACCACACCGTCGAATTGGCACCTACCGTATCCTCATTAATGGAACGCGCTGGAATTCCATTGAGCGAAATAAAAGTCGTGGCCGTTGCCTTGGGTCCAGGTTCGTTCACTGGGTTGAGAATTGGGATTTCTCTGGCAAAAGGGATGGCCTTAGCAGGACGCCTGGCAATTGTGGGAGTTCCAACTTTAGATATCTTAGCAGCTGCTCAACCCTCTGGTGACTTGCCTATGGCCGCTGTATTACAGGCTGGTCGCGGCAGGCTGGCTGTAGGTTGGTACAAGAACTATTCTGGAAAATGGAAATCAGATCAACAGATCCAAGTTCTTACCCCCAGGGACCTGGCTGACAGGATCAAGTCTCCCACCATCGTCTGTGGAGAGTTGTCAGAGGGTGAAAGACGAATATTCAAACGAAAGCGAATAAATGTAATTTTAGCGACCCCTGCACAATCGCTTAGGCGTCCATCATACCTGGCGGAGGTGGGTTGGCGCCGCTGGCAAAGGGGAATGACGGACGATCCCGCAACACTTGCACCAAATTATCTGCATTACGATCAAACAAGCTCTGGATGATTGAAAATAGTCGCATCAATTTCCGTCCGATGCGGATTGATGACCTTGATTCAGTTATGGTCATTGACCGTCTCTCATTTAGTATGCCCTGGCCGGAAAGTGCCTATCAACACGATCTGAAAAAGAACCCGGATGCACTGCTTTGGGTTGCGGAGGAGATTTCCCCGATTTCGGGGACCAAAGTGGTTGGCATGATTGATGTTTGGCTGATCCTGGATGAAGCACATATTGCTACCCTTGCTGTCCATCCGGATTACAGAGGTAAAGGGATTGCTTCGAATTTGCTTGAAGTTTTATTAGTGGAAGCCTTCAAAAGGGGAGCTCGGAGAGTGATGCTGGAGGTTAGAGCGAGTAATTATAAAGCCCTATCACTCTATAAAGGTTATGGCTTTAAAGTTGTCCATCATCGGCGACGGTACTATCGTGATAATAACGAAGACGCACTCTTGATGAACCTGGAAAACTTAGAAGACCTGATCAAAAATAAAAGAAAGTTTAAATCTCAGCTAGCTGGTCATAGATATTAATAGAGATCTTTTATTGACTAAATCATGCGAAACTTGGAGAGGTGAAGTGTGAACTCTGAACAAATCTTGAAAGAAATCGCCACAGAAGTATCCTCGTGCACGATGTGTGAACTTCATCATTCCCGGAAATTTGCAGTTCCTGGAGAGGGACCTGAGAATTCGGATATCATGTTTATCGGTGAAGGTCCTGGTTTCCACGAAAATGAGCAAGGTCGACCATTTGTCGGTGCTGCAGGAAAATTTTTAGAAGAATTGTTAGCCAAAATTGGGTTGAGTCGGGAAGAAGTATTCATCACCAATTTGGTAAAATGCCGTCCCCCTGGCAATCGTGATCCGCGTCCTGAGGAAGTTAAAATTTGCACAAAAACATATCTCGACCGCCAAATTCAAGCTATCAATCCAAAAGTGATCGTAACATTAGGTCGTTTTTCGATGAACTTGCTCATACCGAATGCCAAGATTAGTAATGTGCATGGTCAACCTGTACAAATTAAAGGGCGTTTGGTTGTACCGATGTATCACCCAGCAGCTGCGCTTCACCAAGGATCATTGAGGCCAGTCATCGAGAATGATTTTTCGCAATTGCCTCGATTGATTGCAGAACGTGATAGTATATCGCAACCTCAAGGTGATGAGTTAAAAGACGAGCAGGAACCCAAGCAGCTGAGTCTCTTTTGAGGTATCAATGAATACAAATCAAGAAATCCTTCAAGAAAAAATCCGTGATCGTTCTGCCAAGATCGTCATACTTGGACTTGGATATGTCGGTCTACCTTTGGCGACAATCTTTGCTGAAGCTGGTTTTAATGTGATTGGGGTAGAACCAGATTCAAGGAAAGTGGAAATCATAAGACGTGAAGAAAGTTACATTCAAGACGTCCCTACCAACACGTTGGCTCAATTAATTCAGTCTGGAAAGCTGCGCGCAACCACCGATTTTTCGGTGCTGGCAGAGGCAGATGCAGTGAGTATCTGCGTGCCAACTCCCTTGAGAAAGACTGGAGACCCCGATCTCTCCTTTATATTGGTTGCTACGGATGAGTTGGCAAAATTCATGCACCCAGGTATAGTGGTTGTCCTTGAATCCACGACTTATCCGGGGACGACGCGTGAAATCTTGCTGCCGAAACTGACCGAAAACAGTAGATTAGAAGTTGGAAAGGATTTCTTCCTTGCCTTTTCTCCTGAGCGAGTTGACCCGGGACGCGAGGATTGGACAACCTACAACACGCCAAAAGTGATCGGTGGGATCACCCCAGCTTGTTCAGAAGTCGCCTCGCTTTGGTACCAACAAGCATTAGAGACTGTTGTCCCGGTGTCCTCTGCAGAGAGCGCGGAGATGGCGAAATTACTTGAAAATACTTTTCGCATGATTAATATCGGTCTGGTCAATGAAATGGCGATCATGTGCGATCGCTTGGGTTTGGACGTATGGGAAATTATCGATGCTGCGGCAACAAAGCCTTTCGGATATATGAAATTCACTCCTGGTCCCGGACTAGGAGGACACTGTATCCCAATCGATCCGCTTTATCTTTCCTGGAAGTTAAGAGCTTTGAACTACACCGCGCGCTTTATCGATCTGGCTTCAGAAATTAACACAGGGATGCCCCGTTATGTAGTCAGCAAAGTGCAAGATGCTCTTAATGAACAAGCGCGACCACTTAACGGCAGTAGAGTTTTAGTAGTCGGTGCGGCTTACAAACCAGACGTTAATGATATCCGCGAGTCACCTTCCTTAGACATTATCGGGTTGTTGCGCCAGAAAGGGGCTGAAGTCAATTACCACGATCCGTACATTCCCAGGATAACCCATGATGATTGGTCTTTGGAGAGTGTATCTGATGTCATCGAAAGTGCCCGCACCGCGGACTGTGTGGTGATCGTCACGGATCATACGATTTATGATTACCAGGGTATTTTGGAACAAGCACCGCTAATCGTCGATACCCGCAATGCGCTCGGCGATGCTGGTCGGAACAACCCGAAAGTAGTTCGATTGTGATCAATTAAGTAGAGCAGCTTATAAGGAGCGGTTACCCGTATGGCTCGTTATTTTCTCACTGGTGTTGCTGGTTTCATCGCTGCCCGAGTAGCAGAACTGTTGCTGGATGCCGGACATGTGGTGGTCGGAGTTGATAATCTGAATGATGCTTACGATGTCCGCATGAAGGATTATCGCTTGGGACGTTTGATCGACAGGAAGGGATTTAGCTTCGCAAAACTGGATATCTCAGATCGGGAAGAACTGGTTAATTTCTTTCAAAGCGAAGTCATAGAAAGCGGGGAATACAATTTCGAAGCAGTGATTAATCTGGCTGCCAGGGCAGGGGTCAGGCAATCAGTGGAGAATCCTTGGGTTTATTTGGATACGAATATCACCGGTACCCTAAACTTATTAGAACTATGCCGGCAATATGATATAAACAAATTCATCCTCGCATCGACGTCCAGCCTTTATGGTGCAGATGCACCACTGCCAACAACCGAGGAAGCGAACAGTGATCGCCCTCTCCAACCCTATGCTGCCAGTAAGAAAGGAGCAGAAGTTTTGGCGCATTCTTACCATTATTTATATGGTATTGATGTGACGATATTCCGCTATTTTACGGTTTATGGACCTGCAGGCCGCCCTGATATGGTTATGTTTCGTTTTGCACAATGGATTCATGAAGGGCAGAAATTGAAGGTTAATGGAGATGGAGAACAATCCCGTGGCTTTACTTATGTGGACGATATTGCCCGGGGAACAATCCTGGGGTTAAGACCATTGGGATACCAAGTGATTAATCTTGGGGGTCATGAAACTATTAAGATTAATGAACTAATCAAGCTGTTTGAAGAAAAAATCGGCCAAAAGGCAGATATCGAGCACCGTCCCGCACATCCTGCCGATATGAAGACCAATTGGGCAGATGTGGAAAAGGCGGAAGAACTGTTAGGTTGGCGACCAGAGGTATCTCTCGGTGAAGGGATTGCCAATCTTATCTCCTGGTACCAGGCAGAGCGAACTTGGGCCAGTCAGATAATAACCGATTAGGTGTAAGGACCTTACCCGGTTAGTACCGATGCCAGGATCGCCGACCAGCAAGTTTGGCGGGTTGTTCAATCGCCTGTTTGGTAATGAATTAATCCAAAGGGTAGTAAAGAATTCGGGGTATTTATTCAGCGCCACTGGTGTTGCCGCAGCTTTGAGCATGTTCCAAAGTATTCTCGTCGCTCGCCTCCTTGGTGTGACAGATTTTGGCATTCTAGGAACGATTACCGTCTTCACCAGTGTTGTCAATAAATTTGCCTCATTTCGGATGAGCGAATTAGTGATTAAATATGTGGGTCAATATACTGTT
Source organism: Chloroflexota bacterium (assembly GCA_030669775.1). Taxonomy (GTDB): domain Bacteria; phylum Chloroflexota; class Anaerolineae; order Anaerolineales; family UBA4823; genus PFL25. The sequence goes on from DAOVCZ010000071.1 coordinate 6,568, forward strand.
GAAGGCGATGATATTAGCGCAGCTGCTGTATTTAAATCAGCAGCAATCCTTGAAACGCTAACCTCGTTTCTTGCATTCGGATTGATCTGGTTGTTGGCCCCACTTGGCGCACAATATATTGCTAAAGATGTCTCCACAACATATTGGTTTATCCTTTATGGCTTGATCGTTCTGGCTAATTTTATGGCGGAGAGCTCTACCGGTCTGTTGCAAATATTTGACCGTTATAAATTCATTGCTGGTATTACCGTTGGACAGAGTATATTGACCTTAAGTCTGATTGTTCTGGTGTATTTCAATCAGGGGGGCTTATATGAGGTTATTCTGGCATATATGGGCGGAAAGATCGTGGGAGCGATTGCCTCAGCGGTAGCTGCTGTTGTACTGGCTACGCAAAGCTGGGGCATAGGTTGGTGGCGGGCTCCGATTGGGTTGCTGCGTGATCGCATGCGTGAATTGGTCCGCTTCGCTTTCAGCACCAACATCAGCGCCACCATCAACCTGGTTAATAAGGATGGAGAATTACTTTGGGTATCTGCCTTGACTGGTCCGACGGGGGCGGGATATTACAAACTGGCATTGAGCCTTGCAAATCTGATCCAACTGCCGGTTAGTCCATTACCCCAGGCAACCTATCCCGAATTGTCACGTGAAGTCGCGGGTAAGAATTGGGGGAATATGCGTTATGTCTTGCGTCAGGGTTCTTTGATGGCATTTGCATATTCAGTTGCGGCAGGATTGTTTTTGCTTATCTTCGGAAAATCCTTGATCGCCTTTCTCTACACACCGGAGTTCTTACCTTCCTATCCCGCTTTACTCATATTAATGGTTGGATTACTGGTAGCGAATACATTTTACTGGAATCGAATTGCGCTTCTATCCTTGGGATTAGCAGATTATCCAGCGAAAATTAATTCAATCGCCGCAGTACTCAAAATTATTGGCATGCTCACTATCGTACCTATATACGGTTACCTGGGTAGTGCGGCATTGCTGTCCGGATTTTATATCTTTTCTGTATCTTTGAACGTACGAAAGACTTTCCGAGAGTTGAAGATTCACCGGAGCGAGCCAATATGAAATTGGCGATCATAGCTCCGACATTTATCCCCGCCAGGCGAGCCAACACCTTGCAAGTGATGAAAATGACCCAAGCTTTTGCCAACCTGGGAAATGAAGTTCGTTTGGCAGTCCCAGAAGTCTCAGGTGATACCCGGGAAGGTGATCGCAGTTGGAGTTCGCTCTCCCACCATTATGGGCTCGATAACCAGTTCCCCATCGAATGGATTCACTCAAGTCCCAGATTGCGCAAATACGATTATGCCTGGTATGCTGTTCGTTGGGCACGAAAATGGAATGCGGATATCATTTTTACTCGCCTTCCTCAAGCAGCTGCTATCGCTGCGAACCAGGGCCAAAGCACTATCCTAGAAGTACACGATTGCCCTCAAGGCACCATGGGTCCCATACTTTTTCGGATGTTTTTAAGGGGTAGAGGGGCCAGGCGGCTGGTTGTGATATCAAAGGTTTTAGCAGCGGATTTACGGACTGAATTTGGATCTCCGGAAGCCCCACCTTTCACACAGGTCATTCCAGATGGGGTTGACTTGGCCC
>DAOVCZ010000092.1 GCA_030669775.1 Chloroflexota bacterium
GGTGGAAGGCGGGTCCGGAAATTTTTTCCAAGAACTGTGGGCTATCATCACCCAGCTGCCGCAGACAAACCCGATGACGCTGATCCTCGGTTTGGCCAGCTTAGCCCTGCTCTATGCCTTCAACCAATTCGTTCCCAGAGCACCGGGGGCGTTAATTTCCGTGATCCTGGCCATTCTGGTGACCACCATCTTAGCCTTGACTGATTACGGGGTCGACGTAGTGGGCATGGTAGAAACGAGCCTGCCACCGCTGGGACTTCCGGACGTGACTTTGCAAGACCTGGTGGCACTGGTGCCGGGGGCATTGGCTCTCGTCATGGTAGGTTACGCCAAGTCGCTGGGGATGGCCAAAACGGCGGCAGAGACCACCAGAGAGAAAATCGACACCAACCAGGAACTGATCGCCTTGGGTATATCCAACGCCAGTTCAGGTTTCAGTTCCGGCTTTGCTGTCGGTGGCAGCATGTCCCGCACAACGACTGTTATCGGAGCGGGTGGAAGGACGCAACTGGCCTCTTTGGTCAACGCTGGGTTGGTCATTCTTACCTTGCTGTTCCTGATGCCGCTTTTCCAGAACCTGCCCCAGGCCACGCTGGGTGCTGTCGTGATCTTTGCCATGATTGGCATGCTCGATCCCAGTTATTTCCAGCAGTTGTATCGCATAAGCCGGCATGAGTTCTGGTACGCCTCGGTAGCTTTCCTGGGGGAGTTGTTCTTGGGCACTCTACCTGGCGTATTGCTGGGCGTCATCCTGTCCCTGCTGGTGCTCATCCGCCGGGTGACCCGTCCGGGGACGGCCGTCATTGGCCGCATGCCGGATGAGACATACCGCGACGTCACACGGTACCCGGAGGCGGAGACAGTCCCCGGTTTGCTGATTTTCCGCTTTGATAGTGTCCTGTTCTTTTCCAATGCTGATTATTTCACCGAGGAAGTCCAGAAGTACGTCGCCGAGGCCGAAGCGCCGATTCAGAAAGTCCTGGTTAACGCCGAGACGATCAACGCGTTAGACACGACAGGTACGGATCGGTTGATTAAGCTGCATGAGGAACTGAATAGAGATGGCATCAAGCTCGCCTTCGCCGAAGTGAAAGATCCAGTGCGGGAAATGATGCGTCTGTCTAGCGCGGAAGAGGCCATTGGTATGGAAAATTTCTACGCATCGGTCGGCGCAGGGGTGAGGGCCTTCCTCCAGCGCAACGAAGACAGGGCATAATAATTGTGGTGTTTTGTAACAGCATTCCTCCTCAAAAGAGGCTCAACGACGTCCTCCTTGCCTAGCAGGATAATTTAGAAGAGTGAGGCTTAAATATTAGGATAATAAGAAGTGATCATGATGAAGAATAGTCGAGCTGGATTAAGGATAATGCTCATTGGATGCTTATCGATAATGTGCTTAATTATCGTTTTAAGTGGCTGTATTGAGACCTCCGTGCAAGAAATCGATGAGGCCTTCGTGGAAGAAATCTATGAACCTATCGTCACTAGAACACCGGTCCCCACACTGGCGCCTGGCCCAGTTGAAGAACTCCTACTTGGAATCGCTGAATCTAGTGAAATCGCTGAGGGTACATTTCTTGGTTTAAGCGTTGAAGATTGGATAAGTATCTTAAACTCAGCCTTGTTTGTGCTCGTCGGCTGGACATTAGGCGTATGGTTCATCAGATTTTTGATTCGCATGGTAATTCAACGGACGCCAACACAGGTTGACGACGAATTCTTTAAGCTGGTTGATCCCCAAATAAAGTGGTTGGTAATGATTTTCAGTCTATATTTTGCCACGCGGGGTCTGGGTCTGCTTAACGATACACTCTGGATCGTCCTTCAAGATACATATTTTGTGCTCTTTTTCGGGATTCTTTTTTACATCCTTTGGAAATTGCTCGACTTCAGCACAGAACGGTATCGAGCACAACTTGACCCGGGGATCGACATCGAGAGCTTGAATGCAATCATAACGCTTGTAGATCGTGTGGTACTGATTTTGTTGTCAACAATTTATGTCGTTATTGTGCTGGGTCATTTTGGCATCGCGATCACTGGAATAGCAGCTATGCTGGGCTTCTTGGCGCTTGCTCTCTCTCTGGCAGCGCAGGATACTTTGTCAGACGCTATCTCAGGTTTCTTAATTCTGGTAGATCAACCCTTCCGTGTTGGAGACCGCATAGAAATCTCGGAATTGGGTACCTGGGGTGATGTAGCCAATATTGGCACGCGAACAACCCGTATACTCACAACCGACAACCGCATGGTGATTGTTCCCAATTCTACGCTCGCTAAAAATCAGGTAGTCAACTACTCCATCCCTGATCCCCGCTATCGAATCCAAATGGATATCGGCATTGGATATGGAACGGACATTGAGAGTGTCAGCCAGATGATTGTTGACGAGGTCAGGAAAGTTGAGGGCGTGGTGCCCGACAAGCCTGTGGAGGCGATTTATAACGAGATGGGGACCTCGGCTATGATCTTTCGCATCCGATGGTGGATAGAATCCTTTGAGGACACCAGTCTTGTCTCCGGCAGGGTAAACACCGCGCTTCAAAATTCGCTTGACCAGGCTGGCATCGAGATGCCTGTTACGACTTATGATATTAACTTGAAAAAAATGCCACCAGGGGGAGAGGTATTGTCTGGAGAGAAAATAGGTACGAATCCTTAATAGGAAAATGCACATTACACGCGAGAGATCAGATACAGGTGATAGGCAGACCAGCAGTGATGAATAATCGCTGAGCGCCTCAGCCAGACCCAGGTATTTCTCGAGCCTGGGCAATTTAGAAATAATCATACAAAGTGAGGTGTAGATATGCGCACGATGATTATAATAGCTCTAATTGGAGTTCTAGCATTGGCTTCTTGCCAAACAACCTCCGCTGAAGATATGGCAGTATTCTGCCAAAACCTGGGCACCTTCAACGAGGCCTATGCAAATTTTTCCAACTTGGACGATGATTCTTCACCAGAAGAGATCGAGGCTGCCCATAATGAATTGGTTGCTGTAGGTCACGAGCTGGAAGTATCCAGCAAGAATTTGAACGACCCAGTAATTGACACATTCGTAGATGCTGCCAAAAAGCTCAATTCCGCAATTAAATCCCTGCCGATGAATGTGATAATTTCACCAGATTCAACCACCTCATTATCCGCTTCCATGGCGAATATTAGCCAGGAAAGAGAGGACTTCCAGGCAGCTTACGAGACACTGTTACAGACGACATGTAAGTGAGCGGATAGATCCGGAAGTGTGCCGTTCTAAATATTATTACGTTTCGGTATAAGAAGCGTATGTGGAAGTACAACCTCGATCCAATCACTGCAAGTGACCATAAGCATCTATTTAGTCACATGCTCGTGCTTTGGTTTTTGTCCTGGACCGTGATAAGAGCACATCATCCAGCGTAATCGCAAATGTCAATGGGGGTTTCTGTAAACTATATCGTGATTTAGTTGATACTGCCATATGCCGAGCAAAGTTGGTCCTGCGTTGGTTTTGATTTACGGACTGCTGACAAAGCTGTTGAAACGTCTGGTTGAACCGTTGGGGCGAATGCCTGTGTACGCAGTACGCTGGGTGGGCTACTGTTAGGCATTCTGGCTTGGGCATTCCCGCTGATAGTGTTCCGTTAATTCACCCAGTGACTTAGGCTCAAAATATAAAAAACCCAGGGCATCAGCGGATTCTGATGCCCTGGGTGAGTGCAAATATTGCGTATCTACTCTCAATGTTTATGCGTGGATTTCTTCTTTCTTGAAGATCTTCTCTCCAGCCTCGATGGGAACTTTCAGTCGATTCTCCCAGGGGGTTAATGGACACGAATACGGATCGTTGTAGGCGCAGTATGGGTTGTAGGCGTAATTGAAATCCACCAGCACCTTTCCACCTATGAGTGCATGCGGTTCTAAATATCTCCCTGCTCCGTAGGTCTCTTTACCCGCCAGCGCGTCAGTAAAAGGAAGGAAGTATCCATGGGGATCTTTATATAGCGTTAACTCAACCTCTTCACCTTCGACTTCGAAGTGGATCTTCCCATAACGGGTGTGCTTCTGCACATCACCGGTGGAAGTTTGCATCTCGATCATATCCTTAGTGGGGAACTCCTCTACCTCCAGTTCCAAACGCAGGTCGGGATTTTCAGGGTAATACTCCAGCCCATCGAAATCATGCTTCTGCTCGCGGGTGAGGGGGCTGTGTTGATCCTTGGTAAAGAAATCATCTTTCGATGCTCGGAAATATTTCAATTCACTCATTTGTCTCTCCTAAATATGTACTCAATTTATTCTAGTCTTTCTGCACAGCTTAATATGCCGTGGGAAGGGAATCTGTCACTTTGTTTTTGACGCTTACTGATAATTGAATCTTACATCCATTTGTGAGTCACACATCACACCAATATTATAACCATTCAAGTCCACATTGCCAGAGAGCGCATAATTTATCACAAATACTTGACATGCGATTGGAAAATTGGTATGCTTGTTACGTTCGCAATCGTTTGCGCAATCGTTTGCAGAGATTGCATTGCTGAGGTGAACTATCGTCACCATGCGTGATGTGGCAGAACGGGCAGGTGTATCTATCACCACCGTCTCTCACGTCGTCAACAACACCCGGGTTGTCAGCCCAGACACACGCCACCGGGTGGAAGAAGCCATGCAGACGTTGGGCTACCAGCCAAACGTACTGGCACGCAGCCTGCGCCAGGGGGTAACCCATACCATCGGCATCATTTTGCCCGACAGTACCAACCCCTATTTTGCTGAAGTTGTCCGCGGAATCGAAGATACAAGTTTTGCTCAGGGTTACAGCGTCATCCTCTGCAATTCTGACAATGATCTTGAAAAAGAGCATCATTACACCAACGTCTTGGTCGAAAAACAGGTTGATGGAATCATTTTCGTGGCTGCCGGACTCAGCGCTGACAATATCCATAAATTGCAAGCGCGCCGTGTTCCTCTTGTTCTTGTCGATCGCCACGTACCTGATGTTCAAGTCGATAAGGTCCTGGCGGATAATCAACGCGGCGGTTGGTTGGCAACTCGCCACCTGATCGACCTCAATCACAGGTCCATAGCCTGTATTGCAGGTCCAAGTGGAGTACGCTCGAGCAGCGAGCGGGTCGATGGCTACCGGCAGGCGTTGGAGTCTGCGGGTATCCTTTATGACCCAAAATGGGTTGTGGAAGGGGATTTCCAGTATCAGAGTGGTTATTCAGCTGCAAAAAAACTGTTTCATCACCAACCACCACCTACGGCGATTTTTGCCAGTAATGACTTGATGGCGATCGGCGCCTATCGATTTGCCCATGAGAAAAACCTGCGCATCCCAGAGCAGCTCTCCATCGTTGGTTTTGATGATATCCGTCTGGCAGCATATACCAATCCACCGCTGACAACCATCCGCCAGTCTAAGCACGAGATGGGTGCTCAAGCTGCCAAATTACTGCTGGAACGAATTGCTCAGCAAGATTTGGAACCACGCCAGGAGATATTAGATACGGAGTTAGTAATTCGTGGTTCTACAGCAGCAGTTCTTCAACCAGCAGGAGAAATGAACTCATGACTGCACGCATCACTATCGTCGGCAGTTTAAACATGGATCTGGTGATCAGATCTCCTCGAATCCCCCAACCTGGGGAAACCATCATCGGTAGTGAATTTCAAACCAACCCAGGCGGTAAAGGAGCCAATCAGGCTGTTGCAGCTGCACGCCTGGGTGGTCAGGTGAGCATGGTGGGAAGGGTAGGAGAGGATTCATTTGCGGATGCGCTATTGGAAAACTTAGCCGCAGCGGAGATTGATGCGACTTTTATCCAACGGGATAGACAAGCAGCCAGCGGTGTGGCTTTGATTGTGGTGGATGATCATGGTGAGAATATCATTGTCGTAGCCTCTGGGGCAAATATGCGCATGACTGAAAAAGATGTCGAGGCTGCTGAGGCAGTCATCGCTGATTCAGATGTGCTGCTCTTACAGCTGGAAGTTCCTTTGCCAGTTGTCAAGCGTGCCGCGCAGATCGCCCAATCGCATAACGTAACTGTGGTTCTCAATCCAGCGCCAGCCCGCGAATTACCCCCGGATTTGCTCGCATTAGTGGACGTGCTGGTACCGAATGAGAGTGAAGCTGCCCTGTTAACCGGACTTCCGATTGGGAGTCAAACCGAATTAGAAAAAGCTGCCTCAAAGATCTTGAACTCGGGAGTCAGATCTGTGGTGATTACCCTTGGAAAGAGGGGTGCATTCCTTGCCAGTTCTGACTACAAATCGAAGATATATGAAGCTTTTTCAGTTCAAGCAGTGGATACAACTGCTGCTGGGGATGCCTTTGTGGCTGGATTGGCGGTCAATTATGGAGCTGGAAAAACCCTTCCAGATGCGATTCGCTGGGGAAATGCGGCGGGTGCTATGGCAGCCTTACGTTTTGGAGCGCAAACTTCCCTGCCAAAGAGAATCGAAGTATTTGAACTGCTCAAAGGGGAGAAACCTGAAAAAATCCTTGGGAGAGAAGCATGAAAAAGATCGGTACGCTGAACCAACCGCTCTCACAAGTTATCGCTGGTCTGGGTCACATGGATACGCTTGTCATTGCTGACGCCGGTTTACCGATTCCTGTGGAGACTCAACGCATCGATCTGGCTCTGACACGAGGCATTCCAGGATTTCTCGAAACATTGCGGGTAATCTTGGAAGAATTACAGGTGGAGCGAGCTATCGTCGCTGAAGAAATGATATCCACCAGCGCACAGATCTATGAGCAACTGCAGAACATGCTCCCGGAGATACCCATTGAAACCATATCACACACAGAATTTAAAAACCGCACAGGCTCTGCGCGAGCGGTTGTGCGCACTGGGGAGTTCACCCCTTATGCTAATATTATCCTGGTAGCTGGGGTAGTTTTCTAATGACCTGGACTTTTGTTTCGCGGAGAATCTGCCTGTGAGAACATCCCGTCTGCGTGAATTCTTGCAGCGTTATGGATTGGTTGTTTCCTTTTTGCTTCTTTGTCTTGCGCTGAGCTTGCTCTCGGATCGCTTTTTGACGGTCGGTAATCTGACGAATGTACTACGGCAATCCACGATCAACCTGATCATTGCGATTGGCATGACTTACGTCATTCTAACAGCTGGTATTGATCTCTCGGTCGGGGCAGTATTAGCCCTGGCGACGGTGGTCACTGCAGATTTGCTCCAGCGAGGAGTTCCGATATTACCGACCATTCTGCTAGGCTTAACCCTGGGTGGAGTACTGGGAATGGCCAGCGGCTTGCTGATCTCGCGGGTCAAGGTGCCGCCGTTTGTGGCAA
>DAOVCZ010000056.1 GCA_030669775.1 Chloroflexota bacterium
TTATGCGTTGGAATTGCAAAGATAAGGAAGTATGCCACTTCTGAGAGCGGCGATACTGTAGAAGTGGTTGAAAGACCGAAGGGTGGATTATCTGTTGTGCTAGCCGATGGGCAATCGTCTGGGCGAGGAGCAAAATGGATCTCCACCCTTGTCGTGCGTAAAGTGATCACGTTATTGGCGGAAGGAGTGCGTGACGGCGCAGCTGCTCGGGCAGCCTCCGACTCCCTCTTCACTGAGCGAAGTGGGAGAGTTTCTTCGACCCTCAATATCTTGTCAGTGGATAACCAGACCAGGACACTTGTAATTACACGCAATAATCCTGCTCCAGCATTAATTGCCAATAATGAGGATATAGGTGTTCTTGACGAATCCTCGCTGCCGATTGGTCTGTATCGTGGAACTCGTCCTGTGATTAACGAATTAGCTCTCGAACCAGGTCTGACAACAGTTGTATACACAGATGGGATGGTGCACGCAGGTTCCAGGTTTGGGCAATCTATTGATGTACGCACAGGATTGCAGGCTTTGCTTGAAAATGAAGAACCTTCAGCTCAATTCATCGCTGACTCATTGCTAGAAAATGCAATGAACCTCGACCAGGGTAGACCCTCTGATGATATAAGTATAGTTGTCCTGAGAGTAATGAGCAGGTCCGGAGATGATGTCAGAAGAATGACAGTGCGATTACCTTTGGATTTACGCTAATCGCTTTCCGCTAATAAGTAAGAGTAATAATAATATTAATCTCTTAAGTAAGACGTGCGGCAATCTGCGGCTGTATGATTTTTACCCTCTCAAATTCGTCTGTCTATGACCAATCTACTACCGAAAAGTAATTTAATTGGGATAGTGGGTCCGTGTTCGGCTGGAAAATCAACATTGATAAGAAAACTTCAAAGGAAGGGTTATATCTGCCGTCACATAGCCCAGGAACACTCCTATGTGCCACAAATGTGGCAAAAGATAGTCAATCCCCTTGTACTCATCTACCTGGATGTCTCTTATGAAGTTTCGATTCAGCGGCGTCCATTGAATCTCACCACAGCAGAATTTGACGAGCAAAAGAAGAGATTGAGACATGCATACCAGAACGCGGATATTTATATCTTTACCGATCCTCTTTCCCCTGAAGAAGTTTTCGCGGAAGTACTAGCATCATTTGAGAATCAAGATGTTCAACCTCAGCTGTAGCAATACATTATTGTTTTCCACAAAATTAATTTGTGCATGATTTTACAAACTCTATGATCAGGAGTATAATGCTTTGGCTCGCCAGCCATTGGCTGGCAGTTATTGATTTTGAGGAGTTCAGAATTCTATGAGGACTTATCGCTGGTTAGTCATCATCCTGGTTATCGTCGCAGTGGCAATTTGGATCGATCTGCCAAACAATCCTGGGATTCATATCGGAGGAATAAATCGCGATATCGATACCAGACTTGGTTTGGATCTGGTTGGTGGAGTTCAAGCCCTGCTGGAAGCCGACCTTCCAGAAGGTACTACTGTTGACGCTGAGAAAATGCGTACAGCAACCAGAATTGTTGAAAATCGGGTGAACGGTCTTGGGGTGACGGAAGCCCTCGTCCAACAAGCTGGAGATCGACGGATTGTTGTTGAACTGCCGGGGGTTGAAGACCCAACCGTTGCCATTTCAACTATCCAGGAAACCGGATTGCTCGAATTTGTCGATATGGGCAGCACACCATTAGTAGCTGGAACAATAATTGTTACTGATATTGCTACTTCGGAATCACCTCGAGCCGATGAGCGGGTATGGCATACAGTTATGACTGGTGATACTATTGAAAATGTTCAGGTTTCTCGCGATCCATCTGGACAATATGTCATTCAATTTCAGCTCAACTCAGAAGGTGCGGATATTTTCGCTGATTACACGACAAATCATGTTGGAGAATATTTGGGGATTGTGTTGGATAAAACGGTGGTTTCCGCCCCCAATGTAAATGAACCCATCACCGAGGGTGAAGGTGTGATCAGCGGAGCCTTTACAATTGAAAGTGCCAATAACCTGGCCGTTCAACTCCGCTATGGTTCTCTCCCGATCCCATTAAAAGTTGTGGAAACACGTACTATCGGTCCATCATTAGGGCAGGAATCCATGCAGAAGAGTTTATTTGCTCTGTTAATCGGGTTCATTGTCGTCATTTTGTTCATGGCTTTGTACTACCGTTTGCCAGGAGTTTTGGCTGATATTTCCATCATTATTTATGCATTAGTTACCTTCTCGATTCTTAGATACTTACCGGTTACCTTGACCTTACCTGGTATTGCCGGTTTTATGTTAAGTACGGGCAGTGCACTGGATGCCAATATCTTGATCTTTGAACGGCTAAAAGAGGAGCTGCGAGCTGGAAGGAAGTTGAACCAAGCTGTCGATATTGCCTGGAAAAGAGCATGGCCTTCCATCCGAGACTCGAATGTCGCAACATTAATCACTTGCACAATTCTATTTTGGTTTGGCAGTGCTTTTGGTGCCACGATAGTTAAAGGATTCTCGCTCACGCTTGCGATTGGTGTGATGATCAGTTTATTCACCGCGATTGTAGTGACCAGGACATTCTTGAATTTGGTCCTGGCTTATGTCCAGGATAAGAATTATTCCAGGTGGTTTGGGATTTAAATAGGAATCTTTTTATGTTCAATATTCTCGGAAGACGATATTTATTTTTTGGTTTATCTATGTTGTTAATATTACCTGGCCTCCTGTTGGCGATAATTTATGGGCTGAATCTATCGGTCGATTTTACCGGTGGGACTCTGGTGGAAATCAGCTTTGGTTCCGGTACGACCCCTCTACCAGAAGAAATCGTTGAGGTCTACAATCAATTTGGTATCTCTGATGTCCAGGTTCAGACAACGGGCGACAATACTATCATCGCCAGATCGACGTTCTTGGAGGATGGGACTCGTGCAGAGATCTTAACGGCAGTTGAGGAAAAGGTAAATGATACGGTTACCATTATCCGCATTGATAGTGTTGGTGCAACTATCGGAAGAGAGGTAACTTTACGGGCTGCACTCGCGGTAGCTGTGGCCGCGATTATCGTTGTTGTCTATATCACTTTTGTATTCCGCGGCATGCCTAATGCATTTCGAAATGGGATTTGCGCAATCATCGCAGAGCTTCATGATGTATTGGTCGTCTTCAGCTTGGTAATAATTGGCGGCATATTCTGGGGGTGGCAGCTGGATGCATTATTCCTAACGGCCTTGCTGACGGTGATCGGGTTTTCCGTTCAGGATACGATCGTTGTGTTTGACCGTATTCGTGAAAATTCAACTATCTACAGGCGACTTCCATTCGAGACCTTGGTCAATCACTCCATCATTCAGACTTTACAACGCTCAATCAATACACAATTGATGACAGTAGAGTTTATGCTCTTAGCACTGGTTCTATTCGGCGGTTTGACTCTTCGGCAATTCGCAGTTATTCTGCTGGTTGGCTTATTCAGCGGTACCTATTCATCGATATTCATCGCCGCCCCTGTGTTGGTTGTTTGGGAGAATCGCGAATGGCGCTATTGGTTTGGCCGGGGTAAAAAAGACAAACAAGTAACTGCTTGACATTAATAAAAAGTGAAGCACGGGTCTTGACGTCCTGTCAAGATCCATTTAATTATGTTATCCAATGAAACCTCAACATAAAGCGTCCACTGACGACCTGTCTGCTGAAACAAGACCCAGTTATGTAATCGAAACTTGGGATAAGAACCATCCATCACCGAGGCAGCGAACAATTAGACGCGGGATCAGGATGGGATGTTTGGTGATATTCGCTATCTTTGCCTGCATTTTGTTTATTGGGGGTATCTACTTATTGGTCCCCTTCCGAACTGACTTCTTGATCTTAGGCATCGATCGAACCCCTGAGGGCACTGATCTTGGTCGCAGTGATACGAATATCCTGGTAACTGTACGGCCTCTTCGTCCCTATATCGGTGCGCTCTCTATTCCTAGAGACCTTTGGGTAACAATCCCAGGTGTCGGAGAAAATCGCATCAACACAGCTCATTATTTTGCTGAAGTACAGGATCCTGGCAGCGGACCTTATGCCGCATTGGAAACCATCCGACAGAATTTCGGTTTATCCGTTGAACATTATGTACGCCTCAAATTTGATGGAATAGTTGGTATCGTTGATGCCTTAGGTGGTTTGGATGTGGAACTTGAAAATCCGATGGGAGGATTACCAGCTGGTGAGCATAATCTTACCGGCGAGCAGGCACTTGTCTTTGTCAGGGACCGCCAGGGGACAGATGATTTCTTTCGCATGCTGCAAGGTCAATTCTTTATCGCAGAATTGATAGAGCAGCTGCTCCAACCAAGCTCCTGGCCCCGTTTTCCAGCAGTTCTTGCTGCAGTTAATGAATCGATCGACACCAATATACCTTTTTGGGTTTGGCCGCGTCTTGGTTTCGCGTTCCTGCGATCTGGCCTTGGTGGAATTGACTACCATGTCATCAACCGGGATTACGTGAGTTCTACTACCACATCTGAGGGCGCGCAGGTTTTAATCCCTGAATGGTCCTTAATTCTTCCCTTAGTTGATGAAATTTTTGGAGATTAATCTAACCTTATCCACCGAAGGCACTGACGAAATAGCTGTTGAAAAAGATCAATGCAGCGGCACCGGCGATCATGAATGGTCCATATGGGATGAAGGTAAATGCTCTATATTTTCGGGCAAGAACAGTTAGGATCAGGTAAATCACGGATATCGCCCCAGCAAGCATGATGGATAAAAATAGTCCCCCCATAATCGCTGGCCAACCAAGGATTAAACCTAATATCCCACCTAATATTACATCCCCAAAACCGAGCGCTTCATCACTAAATCCCTCCCGGCTTCTCCGCACAATGAAGCGGGCAAATAATGCACCGAGAAAATACAATACCAACATCGCGCAAAAACCAGCCAACCCTCCGAGGAGGGTAAGAAGAAGGCCGTGTAATTGTATTCCGATCACCAGGCCTAAGATGCTGCCGAAAATACTGACTGGATGCATGATTAGATGATGTTCGAGATCGATGATCACAACGATCCCAAAATAAATCATAACAACCAGGCTTAACCAAAATCCCAGGACCAGTGATGGTTGGGCCCACAGACACAAGGCGATTAGAATTGTAAGAATCTCAACTATCCAGCTTCTACGAGTGCGCCAGTGAGAGCAATGAGGACATCGTCTTGGCCAAAATAAATAATTTAAAATGGATTGTGGTTTTTCACAACTTGTACAGAATGGATGTACCAGCCGTCTTTTTTTGGGTAAAACATCGGAAATATAGTTTATCAATGCTCCGGAAAGCCATCCAAGTAAGATCACGACAATAATCATGAGAGAAATTATAGCATTACAGTATATTTAAACTAACAATTCCACTTAACAGAATTGTTTTTACAGTAAAATGAACTCCATGTCTCACATACCCCCAATTGCCTTATTAACTGATTTTGGTTACAGCGATCCTTTTGTGGGAATTATGAAAGGAGTGATCGCAAAAATTGCTCCACGCGCCCCATTGATCGATATCACCCACAATATTCCACCTGGGGATATCCGACGCGCGGCAGTGATGCTTTGGCAGTCGATAAAATTCTTTCCAGCAGGAACGATATTCTTATCAGTTGTCGATCCAGGAGTTGGGACTCGACGTCGGGGGATAATTGTACAAACGGAGAACCAGTTATTTGTTGGTCCAGACAATGGCATATTTTCATTCATTCTTGGGAAGAAATTTGCAGCATGGGAGCTGATAGATCCAAATTTTCAGCTCCCCCAATCAGGAACAACATTTCATGGAAGGGATATTTTCGCGCCTGCTGCTGCACATGCCGCAAATGGTATCGAAGGTTCACAATTTGGATCTTCAATTGCTGAGATCGCTCGATTACCTTCACCCCGATTACATATAAAATCCAATCAAATCGAGGGAGAGATATTATATAGCGATCAATTTGGTAATCTGCTTACCAGCCTGGGAAAATGGATTTCTTCAGACCGGGAGAAATTCTTTTTTGATCCGTGGTTGAATATAGGAGCAAGCTTATCAGGGGATATCACCATAGCAAAAAATCAAGCCTCGTTAATGCTTACAAATGGCCATATACTTTCCTGGGTAGACACGTTTGCCGATATACCGGATGGTGATTGTGGAATGTTGGTTGGCAGCAGTGGTCTGGTCGAGATCGCTGCGAATCGTTCTCGTGCGGCAGATTTATTAAAATTATCTTCGGGTGATCCTGTCACTCTTCTGTACTAAGGAGATTGGAATGGAAAAATTAATCATTGAGGGGGGCTATCCCATAAACGGGGAGATACTGCCATCAGGTAATAAGAACGCGGCGCTCCCGTTGCTGGCAGCATGCGTTCTTACAGATCAGCCGGTCATATTGCACAATTTACCGGATATCAAAGATGTCGAAACCATGAGGATGTTGTTGGAAAGCCTTGGTGTGCAGATTAAACTCCTGGGTAATCACACCTGGCAAGTTCACGCCTTACAGATACGTCCGGCTGATCTCGATCCGGATTTATGTCGCCAGATTCGTGCTTCGATCCTCCTGGCAGGACCTATGGTTGCGCGCGCAGGCGAGCTTAAACTACCTCCCCCAGGTGGAGATGTAATTGGCAGACGACGAGTTGACAGCCATATCTTAGCGCTAAGTTCTTTAGGAGCACGCGCCGAATACGAGCGATCAGAAAAAGTTTTCCAGTTTACCGCTGCAAAATTGTCTGGTGCCAACATCATACTTGATGAAGCCAGTGTAACGGCAACCGAGAACGCGATTATGGCTGCGGTTACAGCAGCTGGCGAAACAGTGCTGCGCAATGCCGCCTCTGAACCGCATGTTCAAGAATTGTGTCACTTCCTGAATTTACTTGGAGCCCGGATAGAAAATATCGGCTCTAATACTTTGCATATCAGTGGTGTACCGAAACTGAACGGCGGAGAGTTTACTATTGGACCTGATTACCTTGAAGTAGTGAGCTTCATCGGTGCCGCGGTTGTCACGAAAGGATCAATACGGATCCAGAAAGCTGCCCCACATCACCTGGATATGATCGCGGGTGTATTTGAGCGGATGGGCGTGGCGTGGAATGTTGATGGAGAAGATGTCGTTGTCCCTGAGGAGCAAGAATTGCGAATTAAACCAGATCTTGGCGGAGCAATCCCGGAGATCAGCGTGATGCCCTGGCCTGCCTTTCCCACAGACCTGATGAGCATCGCCATCGTAGTAGCCACTCAATCACACGGCAGTGTGTTATTTCACGATTGGATGTATCCCAGCCGGATGTTCTTTATTGATAAGCTGGTCAACATGGGCGCTCAGATAGTTCTATGTGATCCTCACCGCAGCATCGTGCAGGGACCAACCACTCTATATGCAGAAACGATGGACAGTCCTGATATCCGCGCGGGGATGGCTATGGTGTTGGCCGCCCTCGCTGCGAATGGGCAGTCAGTCATCCGCAACGTCGGACAAATTGATCGTGGTTATGAGAAGATCGATAAAAAACTCCGCGCCCTTGGGGCGCGGATTGAACGCGTTGCTGAATAAGTAATCTGCGAGTGGTGTTCTAATCTGCTGCTTCTTTTTGAGAATCCTTTACCACACTCATGAATTCACTTACTACTTCTCGCAGCATTGGCTCAGGTAATGCGCCAACCTGGCGATGAACAACTTTACCGTTGGCGATAAAAAGCATCGTTGGAATGCCTTGAATTTGATATTTCATCGCCCACTCCGTATTTTCATCCGTGTTTACCTTGGTGACCAACAAAGTGCCGGCATTTTCCTTAGCCAATTTATTCAAGGTCGGCGCGACCATCTTGCAAGGCCCGCACCAAGGTGCCCAAAAATCAATGATAACTGGTAGTTTTGATTGCAGCACGGTCTTTTCGAACGCGCTATCCGTAACGTGAATAGGTTCATCAATCATTTATTATTCTCCTGTGTGATCCATATGGAACGAAGTATAGCATGGTAGAGAATGTTTGTCAGGTATAATTTGGACAATGATAGTCGTAAATCCATTAACTGAATCTGAACCATATCTAGTAACTACTCCTGTCTATCAGGGTCCACTCGACCTCTTATTGCAGCTCATTGAACGCGCAGAATTAGATATTGCCAAACTATCTCTCGCCCACGTGACAAATCAGTACCTGAATTACCTGGAGAATCTTCCGGAATTAACGGCCGATGAGATTTCTGGTTTCTTAGTAATCGCTGCGAAATTAATCCAGATTAAATCTGAGACACTGCTTCCTCGGCCACCAACTCGAGATCCAGGTGAAGAAGATCCCGGAGAAGCTTTGGCAAGACAGCTGCTTCTTTACCGGCAATACAAGCGAGTTGCTGAGTCATTGGATGAAATTCAAAAACTGGACCAACGCACATATGTCAGCTTAGCGCCTGTCCCAGAGATCGAAGGCAAGCTGAAATTGACTGGAATTGGAATCTCTGATCTGGTTGCGGCTTATATTGATGTAAATTCTCGTAAACCTGACGAACAAGGCTCATTGGATTCAGCAATTACTCCTCCAAAGGTGACAATCCGTCAAAAAATCCGACATGTTACTGAGCACCTGCGCCGTTTTGGACGTTCAAGCTTTAAATCCTTATTGGGTGAACGCAGTACACGTGAAGAAATTGGTATTACATTCCTGGCTATGCTGGAGTTGGTAAAATTTCATTTTGTTGAGGCTCACCAGGAGAAATTATTTTCGGATATTGAGATCGAAGTCACTCAAGAATGGGAAGGGAAAGAAGATTTTGAACTCGAATTTGGAGAGTAGTTGTGCCCAATAAATTAGCCAATTCATCCTCGCCGTATTTACTTCAGCATGCCGATAATCCTGTAGATTGGTTCCCGTGGGGTGAAGAAGCATTAAAAAGGTCCCTTCAAGAGGATAAACCGATCTTTCTCAGCATTGGGTACGCTGCCTGCCATTGGTGCCATGTCATGGCTCATGAATCCTTCGAAGACCCGGATACTGCGGAAATAATGAATAATTTCTTTATCAATATCAAAGTGGATCGGGAAGAACGACCAGATATTGATAATATTTACATGGCTGCGGTAGTTGCGCTTATTGGTCAAGGTGGTTGGCCGCTGAGTGTATTTCTGACTCCTGATCAGGAGCCATTTTACGGTGGAACGTACTTCCCTCCCGTTTCCCGGTATAACATGCCCGCTTTTCGAGATGTATTGTTGGGTGTGGCGAAAACATGGAAAGAAGAAAAAAGCCGATTGCTTGACTCAGGTACCCAGATCTCTGAGTATATAAAGGAGAATCAATCGGTTCCTGGCCAATCCACCAGATTGAGTCCAGATTTCCTCGATCGAGCTGCAGATACGCTCATTCAAAACTATGATTGGCAGCATGGAGGCTGGGGCGCAGCACCGAAATTTCCCCAACCGATGGCGATCGAGTTCCTCCTTCGGCGAGCAGTGAGAGGTGATAGCAACTCTCTGGATATTGCCAGGTATGCGCTTCATACTATGGCTCAAGGTGGAATGTACGACCTTATTGGTGGAGGATTTGCCAGGTACAGCACTGATAATAATTGGTTGGTACCCCATTTTGAGAAAATGCTCTATGATAATGCTCAACTTGCGAGAGCATATCTGCATGCATATT
>DAOVCZ010000272.1 GCA_030669775.1 Chloroflexota bacterium
CTCTTCAACAATCGGGTCCAGCATCTTGCACGGACTACACCAGACCGCAGAAAAATCTACCAGCACAGGATCCGGAGCCGTCAGCACCTCACTTTCAAATGTGCCTTCATCGATCTCAGGAATGTTTGCCATCTATACCTCCACCTCATAATTTTACTAAAATTTAATTCGTCGTTGATTGTCTCGCCGATGGTACCCAGACTGATAGTAAAAGTCAAGGGTTTCCCAGGCATTTTGACGTTTATTTAATAATTAAGAGTGAAATTAGCTCGACAATCTTACTTCTGTGATCTGAGGTACAATCGGTGCTGGTTCATCTTCTGATTTAGGGGTAATTACCTTACGTCAATTTTCGGAGAATCCCATGTCAGATTGGAAAATCATTGTTACTGACGGGCTTGAGGGAAGAGGCTTGGAGATTCTTTCCAAAGCTGCGCAAGTAGATGAACGCGCTGGTATCTCTCCTGATGAATTGATCGAGGTGATAAGTGGATACGATGCACTGATTGTCCGCGGTCAAACCCGGGTGAATGACAAGGTTTTTTCCGCCGCATCCAACCTTAAAGTTGTCGGTCGGGCTGGTGTGGGAGTGGATAACATCGATTTAGCAGGTGCAAACCTGAATAATGTCACAGTGGTGAACTCGCCCTCTGCTTCCACGCAGGCAGTAGCAGAACACGTACTGGCGTTATTATTCTCACTTGCCCGTTCGATCCCTGCGGCAGATGGGACGATGAAATCGGGCTTATGGCACAAAAAACAATTTGTGGGAGTTGAAATCAAGGATAAAATACTTGGCGTCATCGGCGTGGGAAATATCGGCGGCTCACTGGCTCAAATGTCAAAGTCGCTGGGGATGCTGGTCATTGGATACGACCCTCTCATTCCAGATGCAGAAATCGAACACCGGGGAGCAAAACCCGTCAACATTCAGGAATTATTTGTCCATTCTGATTTCATTTCCGTTCATGTTCCGCTCAACCCCGAAACGCGGGGTATGATCGATGGCGGATCCTTTGGCACTATGAAACGTGGAGTACGTCTGATTTGCACCGCCCGGGGGGGTATTGTTGATGAAACTGCCTTGCTGGCGGCTTTAGAATCAGGACAAGTTGCTGGAGCAGCTTTAGACGTATTCGCAAAGGAGCCCCCTGGGATGTCTGCTTTGGTATCTCATCCAAAGGTCATCGCTACCCCACACATCGGCGCTCAAACTACCGAAGCACAAGCGCGCGCCGCGGTTGATATCGCTACAGAGGTATTGGCCGCATTGGAGGGTGATCCACTCAGATGGAAAATTGTGTAATTCTGAATTTAAACCTAAGGAGATTTTGTGAACCCTGAGACAAAACTCGCCCAGCTAAAAACATTGCTCAACGAGTACACAGACCTGGTTTCTACGATCGGCTTGCTGCATTGGGATCTTGAAACATATATGCCCGATGGTGGCTCTGATGGAAGAGGGTACCAGGTGGCAACCCTTTCCAGGATCGCCCATCTTAAGTTAACCTCAGATGAGGTAGGACAGCTACTAGAGGATTTAACCCCTTATACGAATGAACTTGACCCAGATGCAGATGATGCCAGATTGATTCGGGTTACCAACCGCTTATACAGGAAGAAATCTAAGGTTCCCGCGACACTGATGGCTGAGATTGCTAAAGCAGCCAGCGATGCCCATCTCGTTTGGGTGCGCGCTCGCCAGGAGGCGAATTTTGGTGATTTTCAACCTTCACTGGAGATGATGCTCGATCTAAAGCGCCAGTATGCTGAATGCTTTCGTCCTTTCGATCACATTTATGACCCACTCCTCGATGATTATGAGCCGGGTTTAAAGACTGCGGATGTGCAGGAAATATTCACCACCTTGAGACCGCAGCAAGTTGAGCTGCTGCGCGCTATCAGTAAAAGCCCCCAGGTGGATGACTCCTTCTTGCACCAGAATTTTGACGAAAGTATTCAGTGGAAATTTGGCGTGGAAGTGATCACGGATTATGGATACGATTGGCAGCGTGGTCGCCAGGACAGGTCTACACATCCCTTCACTCAGGATATTGGCCTGGGCGATGTTCGCATCACCACCCGCTTTATGGATAATTATTTCCCTTCCGCATTTTTCAGCACAACTCATGAATGTGGGCACGGACTATACGCCCAGGGGATTGATGCAAACCTGGATCGCACTCCATTAGCTAATGGTGCTTCATCAGCGATCCACGAATCACAATCTCGTATGTACGAAAACGTTATCGGGCGTTCGCGCCAATTCTGGACTCGCTATTATCCATCACTACAGGACTATTTTCCTGTTCAGTTGGGCAATATCTCCCTCGAGACTTTTTATAATGCCATCAACAAGGTTGAGCCATCTCTGATCCGTGTCGAAGCGGACGAAGCCACCTACAATATGCATATTATGTTGCGGCTGGAGCTTGAGATTGCATTAATTGAAGGTTCTCTCGAAGTGAAAGATCTGCCCGAGGCTTGGAATAACGGTATGCAGGAATACCTGGGAATCACGCCCCCTAACGATGCTTTGGGAGTTTTGCAGGATGTCCATTGGTCGCAGGGTTATCTCGGTTACTTCTCCACATATGCTCTGGGGAATTTGATTACAGCACAATTATGGGAATGCATGGCAGAGGATATCCCCGATCTTGATGCTCAAATCCAGCGTGGAGAATTTAATGCCTTAACCTCATGGATGAGGGAAAAAGTGCATCGTCATGGTGCAAAATTTGAACCCCAGGAACTGGTCCAGCGTATCACCGGTAGCAAGATCGATCAGCGTCCATACATGCGCTATCTGACCAACAAATACACAGAGATATATCAGCAATAACCACCATCTTGGGAGACCAATAATTATGGCTCGCATATTATTTGTTGATGATGATCCGCT
>DAOVCZ010000286.1 GCA_030669775.1 Chloroflexota bacterium
CTGAAGTGGCCCCAAAATGCAGCGCGCCACCCCCAGACGGAGACTGTTCGGCGAAGGTCTTGAGTTCCGCCATCAGATCGTGATGGATCTGTTTTTCCAACGCGAAGGCACGAGGAATATCAACATTGTCGACATGCTCCCATAGATCAGCAACCTGCTCGACTGATACGAGCCCAAATCCAGATTGGACTTCCGCTAAGGTCACCCAAATCTTGCGCCACATGCGGCGCTTGTAAACCTCACTCCATATATGGCGCATCTCTTTTGAACCGTATCGCCAGGAATACGGAGAGAGATAAACATCATGACCGTCCATACTCACCTATCCTTTCTCGATCACCAATAGTATTATACTTATAGCATCATCAGGGCGAAAGCAATCTACTGCCCAATATGCAAATCTGTAATTTGCGTAAACCCCTGATGGTGGCTATAATCAAAAAAGCCAGCTAACCCTGTTTTGTGTCAAAATCAGTCCTCGGGGCTTAATTGGTTATTGCAAATTAAGACTTGCAAACTTAGGTTCCAGGATTGACCAACTTTCAGGTGCAAGAGAGATATGATCGCAAATCAGAACATAGATTCCGAAGGCTTATCCTTAAAAAAGGGCACCCGCTTATCCGATCGCTACTTGATTCAGAGTACGATAAGCACCAGCTCGAACAGCGCAGTATACCAAGCGCGTGATCTGCATTTCCCAAATGTTGTTAAGCTGGTCGTGGTAAAAGAATTCCGCAATCCGTCCCCAGATCCACAAGTAAGACAGACAATAGTCCAGAACTTTGAACGCCAGGCAAATCTTTTGGCCACCCTTTCTCACCCGGCTATCCCCGGGATCCTGGACTATTTTACCTATGAGAGAAACTCTTATTTAATCCTTGAATTCGTCCATGGTCAGACCCTAGACTCCATTTTAGAAGAGTCAACCGGCCAACTTCAGCAGGAGCAAGTCATACAATGGATAATTGGATTATGCGAAGTGCTGCAGTATTTGCATTCTCACAAACCTGAGGCGATCATTGTCCGAAACCTAAACCCTTCAAATATCATGCTCGACCAGCACAACAATTTAATGTTGGTCGATTTTGGGATTGCTCTCACCTTTCAAAATGAAGTTGAGGGCGTGATGGTTGGTACACCAGGATATTCAGCTCCGGAGTTACACCAGGACGAAGAGAGTGTCTTGGTAGATATTTTTTCATTGGGAGCGTGCATGCACCACCTGCTGACGCAACAGAATCCCGATAAGGAAGCCCCATTTTCCTTCGCCCAGCGACCTATTCAAGAGATCAATCCCCAGGTATCACCTGAATTGGAAAATGTCGTAAACAAAGCGCTTCAAATTCACCCTGCAGATCGTTATCAAAGCGCAGAGGAGATGAAAAGAGCCTTGCTGGAGGTCATCGGCAGGTCAGATTCCAGACATCTGTCGCCACAATTTGACCCGGTGATCCCTATACCAGATAACACTATCCAGCCAATCTGGACGTTTAGCTGTGCTGACGAAATTCGCGGCTCAGCCCAATACGCCCGCGGGATCGTATATTTTGGGTCATACGATAATCATCTGTATGCAGTCAGCGCTGAATCGGGAAAACTGGTTTGGAAGTATCAGACAGACGGTGGCATTGTCAGCCGTCCAGCTGTTATGGGTGATTCTGTGTTTGTCGGATCTGAAGACCATCGCCTGCATGTCGTCTCTGCACGTTCAGGCTCTTTACAATGGACTTATTACACAAAAGGACCGGTGCGTTCTTCGCCATTCCTTGCTCACGGTCATATTTTCATCGGCTCCGACGATCTGTCGTTACATGCCATTAATATCAACGGTGGACGAGGTATCTGGCAAACAGAAACCATCGCTGAAATCCGCTCAACCCCTTTTGTGACCCAGGAGGAAGTCTATGCGGGTAATGAATCAGGAGAATTTTACTGCATGGACTTCAGAGGTGGAATCAAATGGCGTTTTAAAGCCAAACGAGCGATCACTTCATCGGCGATAGTCGTTGGCAACTTGGTAATTTTTGGCTCCCTAGATTCTTACCTTTACGCTTTGGATGCCAAATCAGGGTATTTAGTCTGGCGCTTCAAGATGGATAAAGGGTCGATCTCATCACCCTGTGTTGCGGATGGATTGGTTTATACCGGGTCTATCGATGGTAATATATACTGCGTCAATATGAACAATGCTAAAGAAGTGTGGCGTTACCAGACCGAACACCAGGTAACGGGTTCTCCAATCGTCCTTGAAGATGGGCTCTATTGTGGGTCTGTAGATGGACATCTGTATTGTCTTGACAATCAAACAGGTCAGCTGCGTTGGAAATTCAAGACAAAGCAACCCATCACCGCCACACCTGTGGCTCAAGATGATATGATCTTCATTGGCTCAACCGATAACACGCTCTACGCACTCCCAGCCAAACAATCAATTTAGTCCTTAAACTCCCCCGAGTATGGAGAGTCAATTCCAGTGTCAGAATTCCTGAAGAGCATATTTGGCAATAGTGGCGAGGCAGATCCAGAAGATTCAGCCTCTTTTGAGAGTTCCAACCTTCCCACTCAACCATACAGCTCTCAATCGGGCAGCAGATACCCCCCAAAGATGACAGCCATCAGGAATCCATACATTGTTGGAATTGGCAATTCAATTGGTTTACAGCGTGAT
>DAOVCZ010000173.1 GCA_030669775.1 Chloroflexota bacterium
CCATCGATACCAATCTCTTTCGACCAGTTTTCAAGAACTTGACGCAGCTGCGAGTCGGGTTTGATCTTTGGAATCTGCCAATCGTCAACGATAGCGCGGATATACTGACCAGTTCCCCCCACCAGAAAAGGCAAACGGTCTCTGGTATGGATGCCCTTGATGGCCTCATGAGCGGCGCGCTGGTAAAGGGTAAGACTCCAGGCTTGGTCGGGATATGTGACATCTATCAGGTGATGCGGTACCCGTGTGCGCTGTTCAGGTGTCGGTTTAGCAGTGCCAATGTCCATTCCCCGGTATAAAAGGAGTGAATCTGCGGAGACGATCTCGCCATCCAGTTGATCAGCAAGCTGGATGGCGAGATCGGTTTTACCTACAGCTGTAGGACCAAGGATGACAACCAGTGGTGGTCGGTCAAATGCTTCCGAATCCGAGGATAGATTAGAGTTATGGTTAAAATGCTCGATCCTCAGATGGTCACGATTATTGGAGGGCATTTTCAAAATGGTTGATGATGGGGGAGGATTCTGGATATCGCTCGATGGCGATCACATCGATGCGCCAATTCTTGTCCAAGTCCGGGTGTTCTTGCAGGTAATGCTGGGCAGCGGAGACCAGGTGGAGCTGTTTATTGGGAGTGATCGCTTCTTCTGGATATCCGAATGTTTTCGAAGTGCGAGTCTTCACTTCGACAAACACTGTAATTGTTTCGTCTTGTGTAATCTTGGACAACTGTTGAACTATAAGATCAATTTCACCATAAGGAGTACGTACGTTCCTGGCAATGACTGTATAACCTTTTTGTTGTAGGTAATCTGCGGCGTGCGCTTCACCCCAACGCCCCAACTCCTGACGATACTGGCTCAACTCTTGTTCCTTCTAAATGGTTGGGTTATTCGATGAAAAAAGCCTCGCTTTCGTCCAGTGTACTCTAAGTATAACTTTTGGTAGCGGTCGATCATGATCTGGGTAGTATTTTCAATAGAATAGATCTTGGCTGCTTCTTTGGCCTGCTGGGACATTTTCTCGCGCATATCTCGATCTGTGACTATCCGGGAAAGTTTGGCAGTGAAGACTGCCAGGTCTTCTTCTGGAGCCAGGAAACCCGTGACACCATCTTCTACGGTATCTCCAACACCCGGGGATTGAATGCCGACAACTGGCAAACCAGAAGCCAAGGCTTCGATCACTGAAAGTGGGTGGACTTCAGATACGGAAGCGGTCACAAATGCATCCGCAACTCCCATATAAGCAGGTAGTTCAGGATAAGGGATCATCCCGGTAAAATGCACTCGATCGCTGATGCCCATAACTCTAACTCTATCTTCGAGGTTTTCACGTTCAGCCCCATCGCCAATGACCAGTAGAGCAGCATTTTCATAGGTTTTTGCTATACCAGCAAAAGATCGTAAAAGGAAAGGAAGATTTTTCTCCGGACCGATGCGCCCCATGTAAGTCAGGATGACATCATCTTCCTTGAATCCAAGCTCTTGACGGGGAATTGGTTGCTCCATTGATTGGAACGGTTTGATATCGACCCCGTTTGGGATGACGTCAATTTGTGCCTCAACTCCTAAGTTAATCAATACCTCTTGTAATCCAGGTGACGGAGCGATCACCAGGTCGCAAGATTTACAGAATGAAGGCAGGTATGCCCGCACAAAAGCATCTCCAAGGGCCTCAGGAACCATGGGTAGGTATGCATGAGCGTATAAGTCGTAGCGTGTGTGATTGGTGAAAACAAGTGGAATCCCTTGTGCTCTGCAATAGCGGATCGCCAGTTGACCACTGGTAAAAGGATGGTGCACATGAATGATGTCCATTTTGCGTAAGATTTTCTGAGCTTCCGAACTATGACGAGCACTGAAATATAACCCGGTATCAACCAGGGGCATCCCGCGGGTACGCACAATATTCGGTTCATCATCTTGATAATCACCTCCACCGAATGTGAAAACATAAACTTCGTACCCTGCTTTTTCAAGGAAGCGTTTGCTCAGTGCGATGACGTTAGTTATCCCACTGACGTGTGGTTTGTAAGCATCTGCCATCATACCAATGCGCATGTTAAATCATCTCCAGGTCCGTTGTCATTTTCTACTCAATCCTAAGCGTGTTACAAATTTCCGTCAAGAAATCGGTTAAAATGCAGATGTGGAAAGAACCAGCTACCTTCCCGATGCTGACCGTTTGAGCATCCTATCTGCTGCGATCTTGCTGGCTTATGCCGCTAGCCGCTTCGTTGACCTTCCTGTGAGCGAATTGGGCATGCAGCTGCCAGGTTTCTACCTGGCTATTGAGATTAATATCCATACGGTTGTTGCTTTGCTTGTTGCTGGGCTGACTGCCACCGGAGCGGATTTGCTTTTGCGTGATCACCCTGCCTTAGGTCAAAAGCGGACAGTGGAGCACTGGCTGCTGCCGGCGTTAACTGCCTGGACACTTGGGATTCCTTTGAACCACTTGCCCGTTGGTCCCCAGTGGCTGATGAGTTTCGCGGTTGGAGGAGCTCTGCTGATGCTGGTTCTGGTTGCAGAATACATCGCCATAGATCCGGAAGACGAGCGTTACCCTCTGGCCAGCGCAGCATTGACTGCAGTCTCCTATGCTTTATTCTTGATCTTAGCCATTACCTTAGACTCTGCTGGATTACGGTTATATTTGATCTTACCATCTTTGATCATGGCAGCTGGTCTGGTAAGTCTGCGAACCCTCCACCTTCGTTTGAATGGGCGATGGCTTTATCTGCCAACCTTTGTGGTTATCCTCATCTTGGCTGGGATTATTGCAGCACTGCATTATTGGCCGCTATCCCCGATCACTTATGGGCTCTTAATTCTGGGTCCGGCATATTCATTGACCAATTTGATCGGCGCCCTATCCGAAGGCCAACCTCTGCGGCAGGCGATCGTTGAACCAGGTGTCATATTGTTGGTTGTATGCGGAACTGCGATATGGATGGCTTAGGAACCACGCTCAAATTGCGAAGAATGCATTGGCAGATGATGCTTGACGATATCACTGAACGCGATATGGAAGAAGCTTGTGGGTTGGTCGCAGGTGTAGATCAGACCAGCCTTGAAGTATTTCCTGTTACGAATATACTCCACAGTCCGGTCAGGTATCGGATGGATCCTGAACAGCAATTGAAATACTTTAATCAGATCGATAAAAACCAGTGGGAGATACTAGCGATATACCACTCGCACCCTCAAGGCTTACATGGTCCATCTCCGATTGACATTGCCGAGGCATCCTATCCAGGGGTGATTTACTTAATTTGGTCTCAAATTCATGGTGGGTGGAATTGCCTAGGATACTTGATCGATAAAGGGTTGGTCGGAAAAGTGGAGATTATCCAAATAGAGGTTGAGATCGACGAAAGGGAATAATGTAAGTCAATCAATCCTCTTCATCTTCAGAAGAGGCTGGTGGTTCACCATACAGCTGTTCATACAGAGCATATAGATTTCGGCTGTGAAGCTCCTCTGCAAGTCCCCCGATTAATACCCTGCTTTTACCGCACTCCTCAACCCCTACATCTTCCAATAAATCCCAGGGATATTTTCTTCTCCCGGCTTTTCGCACAGCTCGACGGATAGCAGCAAGGTAAGCGAGATTATCCTTTACGGAGCGTTCAACTTCCCCCCGCAGCACGGTGTCACCGTGACCTTGAACGACATTCTCAAACCCCATTATGCCAATCTGCTTTAAAGATAGAACCATGTCATCTGCATTGCCATCCACAATATGGGGGATAGGCATGAGCACATCACCGGCGAATAAGACCCGATCTTCTTCCACAATCACACCAAGATTATCTGGGCTGTGACCTGGCAGGAAGATCATCCTGAGAGTCTTCTTCCCCACTCGCAGGCTCAGGGAACCCTCAGCAAAAGTGATATGGGGGAGAATAATCCGGCACTGTCTGAAAGTTGTGCCTTGTTTTCTGGCTTTTTCCAGGGAAGCTCGCCCGCGAGTGTCCAACAGCTCGCGGCACATTGTGCTGGCGAGGATGGTCGCATTAGGAAATAGATAATTACCCCAGGTGTGGTCAGCATGGAAATGGGTGTTGATCACATATCTTATTGGTATTTGGAGTTCCTGCTCAATAAATCGTCGGATCTCTAATGTCTCTTCTGGTAGTGCGAGGGTATCGATCACAACAGCCCAACTCGGTCCGACCACTGCACCGGCGTTGACCTGGGCATAGACATCACTTTGAAATGAGTAAACGTTTTCGGCTACTCTTTCGCGCTGTAACATCAATCAAATCCTGTGGTTATATCGTGCTTGATTTTGATCAGTATCTTAAATTGGCTTATCTTCCTATCATAAAAAATCCACTGAACTAGGGAAGAATAGCACAAATCAGGGGTCAAAGTCAAGAGAGTTTGACATAATATGTACAGTGTGGCAATCGAAATGCACTAAAGGAATCCTATGAAGATTGCCTTCCTTGACAGGCATAAGTCGCTCAGGTACAATTCCGCTACCCAAAAGCCGGGGCCTGTAGCGCAGTGGGAGCGCGCTTCAATCGCACTGAAGAGGTCGCGGGTTCGAATCCCGCCAGGTCCACTGGTCCGGGAGGGAGCACCCGCCCCGGCTGGAAATTGCTGAGGGCCCATGGCGCAGTTGGGAGCGCGTCTCAATGGCATTGAGAAGGTCGAGGGTTCGAATCCCTCTGGGTCCACTAAACTTCT
>DAOVCZ010000077.1 GCA_030669775.1 Chloroflexota bacterium
GTATGGGCGTAATGATAAGTGTGTCTGCTCACGGTCCCAAGGGCATCCATCTGGGGCGCGTAAATGGGCAACTACCTCTTGGAACCCCTCAAATGATGAACTGTTCCTCAATGGTGGAACATATAAGGCAGTGAGCATACCTATTTTTTGGCTGCGATCGATTTCATAGAGATCAATGGTTTCAACATGCGCTTTTTCTGTCCCAGCGCCATGGACGAGCTTAACCTGGTGATCGTCTGGATAAACAGCCATCAATGTTAGTTTCACGTTCGAAGCCACTGCAGGTGAATGGATTTGGGCGATCACTGCTGGCGCGCTGGGGGGAAAAGGAGGATGGTGGGCAATCGCAAGTTCCAAGGCATCTACCAACGCAGTCAGTGGGAACGGGTCAATTCCCAACAGACCAAAGGCCGAGTCGACAAAACTTATCCCCTCAACAAGAGTAACTGGAATATCCTCGTCCTGAGCCCGGCGGGCGATCTCAGGCGCTGTGGCCTCTGCGATAAATGGATGTCCCGGCACTCCATAGACTATGCCAGTTTCTCTCTGACCTAATGAAATGATAGTATCAACAATCTTCTCATAAATATCTTCAAATGAGGCTCCTTCTTCATAATATTGATCGAAGGAATGAACCCGTAATTCAGATGGAAATCCAGCCACAGTCGGATGCATACGTGTGCGCAAATAGATCTCTGGTATGCTTCCCAATATTTCCCACGCCTGACGAGTAAGCAATGCCGGGTCGCCTGGTCCAAGACCTAGAAGTGTGATACCTGGTTGACTCATTTTATGGATTTCCTTTTACTTCTCAATTAACATGTCGCTCAAGATGATAGACTAATTCGTCCGAAGAGAAGGTGCATGGCTTTAATACAGGTTTGTTGATTAAATCAAAAATGCGTGAGAGCGATTCGCGGGTCGAGACCACGAAAACAGGCTCACGCATCGAAGATTTGTGTGAAGGGCCTTACCGCTTTGTGTAGGTTGGGGCTTTTCGGGCTCGTTTTAATCCAGGTTTCTTGCGTTCTTTTTCGCGTGAATCGCGAGTTAATAGACCGGCTTTGCGGAGCATTGGCTGATGATCTGGGATCATTTTGATCAATGCGCGTGCTAATCCAAGTTTTACTGCATCAGATTGACCCGTGACACCACCACCTTTAACCAAAACAGTTACATCCAGCTGCCCTCTGCTTTCGCCTGTTGTGTCCAAAGGTGTCAAGATATTCTCTTTATCTCCCACACGAGGAAAGTAATCCTCCAGAACTTTTCCGTTAATTACAAAATTTCCAGAACCACTCATGATCCTCACTCTGGCGGTGCTCTCTTTGCGACGACCAACACCTTCGTAATACTGTACTGCCATAATCTCTCCTTATCACTCTACCGGTTTAGGATGTTGAGCATTGTGGGGGTGATCGGGTCCAGCATAGATTTTCAGCTTCTTAATCAGCTTGCGCCCATATCGATTATGCGGCAACATTCCCCAAACCGCCTGTCTGATCACACGATCGGGATATTTCGCTAATTGATCGCGTAGATTTATCTGCTTTAACCCCCCAGGGTATCCACTGTGGCGATAATAAATTTTATCGTCTAACTTTTTTCCGGTGACAGTAATTCGCTCCGCATTGACTACAACGACATAATCACCGGTATCTACACCTGGAGTAAATGTCGGCTTATCCTTGCCCATTAATATAGTCGCGAGTTGGGTAGCCAGCCGACCAAGATTCTGGCCATTTGCATCCACTAATTTCCATTCATGAGCGATATCGCCAGATTTTGGTATGTACGTTTTTTGCACAGTTCTCTCTCCACTGCTTATATTATTCTTGTTTACAATAAATTCATTTCAAATTCAAGGTAGTGTCATCCGCTTGATGGGGATAAACAACTTCAGTTAAAATTAAACCTTGTGCGGGGGCGAGTCCCTGAACTAGCTCCCTTTCCTTTCCATCGAGACATGACTTTATCTCGTCAGGATTTCGCTTTCCCTGGCCAATCTCTACTTGAAAACTTACCAATCGTCGGACCATATGATACAGGAACGCGTTCCCCAAGATTTCGAAGACCAGGTCTTGTTTTGCCCCCTGCCAGGTGGAAGTAAAGATTTCTCTTATTGTGCTTCCTCCTGGTTGTGGGGCAGATCCAAATGCTGAGAAATCATGCCTGCCAATCAGGTACGCCGCTGTCTCGTGGAGCAGTTCTATCGAAACTGCAGGCCAAACTCGCCAGGCATATCGTTCACGTAAAGGCTGTCGAACATTATCACAAAACAATCGATAGCGGTATTGGCGAGCGGTAGCAGAGAAACGGGGGTGGAATTCATTACTTGTTAGCTCTACCGATTGAGCAGCAATATCATCTGGTAGATTGGCATTCAAGGCATCTTGCAGCTCTACAGTTGAGTGATTCCATCCGAATTCGAATGCGATCACTTGACCTGAGGCATGTACTCCCGTATCTGTCCTACCTGCGCCGAGAATGGTCGAATTTTGCCAACCGATTGATCGCAAGGCAGCTTCAACCGACGCTTGAACTGTACGACCCTTCACCTGACGTTGAAAGCCTTGAAAATCAGTTCCATCGTAGGCCAGGATAACTTTGTAATGTGCCATTTACTTGCTTTGGAAGGCGATTTTTGGTTGATCGCTTCCAAATGAAAACCTGATTATGACTCTAACTTACTCTTCAATTAGCTCAATTAGAACCATCTCCGCAGAGTCACCGTAACGCGGTCCGAGCTTCAAAATACGTGTATATCCACCTGGTCTATCTTCATAACGAGGTGCAATATCGTCGAATAATTTCTGTACCATTTCAGGATCATCCATACGAGCAGCAGCTAAGCGACGGGCATGTACCATCTGCGCTTCCCCTGCAGAGTTGCCTCGTTTTGCCAGTGTGATCAATCTTTCTGCCTGACCACGAACTGCCTGAGCTTTAGCTCTAGTTGTCTTGATCCGTTCATGAGTGAACAGTTGATTTACCATAATACGCCGCAGGGCTCTGCGTTCATCTTTGCCACGACTTAGCCTTTTACCTGCTACTTTATGTCGCATTTCTTACCTACTCCGCTTCATTTTCTTCTTCATCTTCCAGATAGCCCTTCTCGCTCATCTTAGTTCTGAGCTCGTCGAGACTTTTTTCGCCAAAGTTGCGGATGGACATAACAGCATCATCACCCTTTTCAAGCAACTCCAGTACTTCACCTACAGTGGTGATTCCAGTTCGTTTGAGAGAATTAAATACCCTGACTGACAGGTCCAGATTTTCAATCGGTGTCTCGATCATTTCACTAGTCAACCGGCTGCTCTCTTCTTCCTCCTGGGCGACGATGGTTAGCGATTCCTCACTTACTCCCGCTAAATGACGCAGATGTTCGATCATAATTTTTGCGCTGGTGCTCAGCGCTTCTTCTGGTCCAACCGTTCCATCAGTCCAAATCTCCATGAGCAGCCGATCATAGTTCGTACTTTGCCCGACTCGAGCATAACCGGTTTCCCAGTTAATCCGCTTTACTGGGCTGAAAATAGCATCGACTGGTATCTCACCGAT
This sequence comes from Chloroflexota bacterium, assembly GCA_030669775.1. Lineage (GTDB taxonomy): Bacteria > Chloroflexota > Anaerolineae > Anaerolineales > UBA4823 > PFL25. The sequence goes on from DAOVCZ010000077.1 coordinate 3,562, forward strand.
GGGTAAACGCCCACCACGCTCATCGGCAGGAGAATATCCCCGACCGCGTTCGGCAGTCATTTCGATCTCGAGGCTCGCTTCATTTGCATCAACTGTGAAAAGATAAAGATCTGGATTTACGATCTCTACCTCGGGGGGAGCGATAATGTCTGCTGCTGTGACAATACCCGCGCCTCGAACCTCGAGATGCAGTCGAGCAGTATCAACATCAAACATTTTTATCCGCAGCTGTTTGATTTGCAACATAACGCGAATAACATCTTCGCGCACTCCAGGGATTTCACTGAACTCGTGCTGCACATCAGCAATACGGATCGAGGTGACTGCCGCGCCTTCCAAGGATGAAAGCAATACCCGGCGCAAGGCATTTCCCAGGGTAATCCCATAACCACGTTCAAGCGGGCTGATTACAAACTTGCCATAATTCCGAGCTTCCGCTTCACGCTCAATTTTTGGCGTCACCATATTTGTCAAACCTATCACGGTTCACCTCATTTGGATAATCAAACCGTCTCTCCTTCAAAAAGTGAGGGAGAGCAAATAACATCAACTTATCGTTTGTAATACTCCACGATCAATTGTTCATTGAGATTACCATCAATCTCAGCTCGCTCAGGTAAGCGAATAACAGTTCCTTTCAAAGCTTTCACATCCCTGCTAACCCATTCCGGAGTTGATCTGTCCTCTGCGAGTGCTGGCAGATCTTTGAAAAAGGTTCTTTTCCGTGAACCCTCTCGTACGGCGATCTCATCTCCTGGAGAAATGAGCATGGAGGGTACATCTGTCCTTCGTCCATTAACATCGAAATGCCCGTGGGTGACTAATAATCGCGCCTGGGCTCGATTGGCAGCAAATCCCAATCGAAATACAACATTATCCAGACGAGATTCAAGGATTTTAAGCAAATTTACACCCGTGAGGCCCCTGCGCTTCAATGAAACATCATAATATCTTCGAAACTGTCTTTCCAGGACTCCATAAGTTCGGCGTGCCTTTTGCTTGGCACGCAACTGGCGGTTATAGTCAGACTCTCGTCTCCTGCGGTATTGCGATCCTTTACCATGAATTCCGGGAGGATATCCACGTCGCTCAAACGAACACTTCGGTGTGAAACAACGTTCACCCTTCAGGAATAATTTTTCACCTTCTCGCCGGCACAATTTGCAGACCGGCCCAGTATATCTAGCCATTCGCTCTTCCTTCTATAAAATTATTTTTCTATTAGACGCGTCGTTTTTTAGGTGGACGGCAGCCATTATGCGGTACCGGGGTCTTATCTGTTATTGAAGTTACCTTCAGCCCGGCAGCTTGAATAGCTCGAATTGCCGATTCCCTACCAGGACCAGGTCCTTTGACAAAAATCTCAACTTCCTGGATGCCAATTGCCTGAGCTGCCTTGATAGCTTTCTCAGCTGCCAAACGGGCAGCGAAAGGGGTGCTCTTCCGAGATCCTTTAAATCCAACAGATCCGGCACTTCCCCAAACCACAGTGTTCCCTTGCTTATCTGTGATAGTCACAATCGTGTTATTGAAGGTTGCACTGATGTGCACCTGACCAGCAGATAAAGATCTTTTTGTTTTGCGCCCACCTGAACGGCGCGATCGTTCTCCTGTTGCCATAAATCCTCGCTATCCTTACTCGATTTGTTTCTTCTAAAGATGAAAGAAGGGCTCTTCCATCAAGCAGATTACTTCTTCTTTGCTCCCCGTCGGCGACCACGACCGGCAACGGTTTTCTTGGGTCCCTTACGGGTACGGGCATTTGTGCGGGTGCGCTGTCCGTGTACAGGAAGATTTCGACGATGCCGCAACCCTCTGTAGCTGCCAATTTCAATTAATCGTTTGATATGCATTTGGACATCACGCCGTAAATCACCTTCAACTTTATAATTCTGATTGATGAATTCGCGTAATGTAGCCACCTCAGAATCAGTTAAATCCTTCACCCGTGTGTCAGGGTTTACTTGAGTCGCCTTCAGTATTTCCTTTGACCGGGTTGGACCGATGCCATATAGATATCGCAACCCTATTTCAACCCGTTTATTACGGGGGAGGTCAACACCTTCAATTCTCGCCATAATCTATCATCCCTGTCGTTGTTTGTGTTTTGGATTCTCACAAATTACATATACTACGCCGCGACGTTTTACTATCTTACACTTCGAACAGCGTTTTTTCACCGAAGCAGATACTTTCATTAGCAAATCTCTCCTTACTTTCTTTCCGTAAATCTCAAAACACGAATGGTCAGTAGCCGAAGTTTTAATTATACATAACCTAATCTTTTATGTCCAGGTCGCATTATTGAGCAGTTAAAATTATCGGCTCATCCTCAGTAACTGCAACCGAATGCTCAAAATGGGCGGTCAATGAGCGATCTGCCGAGATAACAGTCCATTGATCATCAAGCACCCGCGTCCGGTGCGTGCCAACCATCACCATCGGTTCTAAGGCAACCGTGATTCCCGGACGGAGAGGAATACCACGTCCGCTGACACCAAAGTTTGGCACCAATGGACCTTCATGCATATTACGCCCAACACCATGTCCTGTGTATTCACGTGGAACATGGAAATTATACCCTTCCACAAACTGCTGAATTGCTGCGGAGACATCCCCAACCCGGTTCCCAGGGCGCATCTTATCGATTCCCAAGTACAATGCTTTTTCAGTCACCTCTAAGAGTTGCTGAGCTTGGGTAGAGATTTCTCCGACGCCCATGCTAAATGCAGAATCCGCCACAAATCCATCCAAAACTGTACCGCAATCCACTGATACTAGATCACCTTCCTTCAACTCCCTTTTCCCAGGGATGCCATGAACCAGTTCTTCATTAATCGAAATGGTGAGCGTCGCTGGGTAAGGGTATGGACCTGGATAATTCTTGAAGGCTGGCTTTCCGCCATTCTTGCGAATAAGCTCTTCAGCGACTGCATCTAATTCTTGTGTTGTAATCCCAGGACTGACCATCTCCCGTACAGTCTTGAGCACCAATGCATTGACTCGTCCAGCTTCACGCATCGTCTCTATCTCAGGTGGATTCTTAATCACAATTGGTCTATCAGACATCGCTTTTTTCCACTTCTTCAAGAAGATTGATCAGGTCAGAAGTCACTAAATCTATTGACCGATCTCCATCAACTTCAACCAATATCCCGCGGTCCATGTAATACTCCACCAGCGGACGAGTTTGTTCTTCGTAAACTCGGATGCGGCGGGCGACAGTTTCTGGTTTGTCATCTTCCCTTTGATAAAGTTCCGATCCATCAAAATCACAGACTCCAGACTCTCTTGGGGGATTGTGCAGCTTGTGAAAAACATGTCCCTTTGCCCGGCAAGTCAACCTTCCAGATAGACGCGCAATGAGCACCTTTTCTGGCACTTTGATATAAGGCACTTTGTTTATCTGGCAACCGATCTCCTTCAAAATTTCGTCAAAAGCTTTCGCCTGTGCTGGAGTGCGTGGAAATCCGTCTAGAATTGCACCTGCACCACAATCAGTTCTTGAGATTCTCTCACGGATCATGCGAACAGTGACATCATCAGGAACGAGTTTGCCAACTTTAATATACTCGTTCGCTAGAATACCAAGCTCAGTCTGATTCTTCAGATTCTCCCGAAAAATATCACCTGAGGAGATATGTGGGATACCCAATCTAGCTGCGACGACTTTTGCTTGAGTACCTTTTCCTGCACCAGGGGGTCCCAGGAAAACGAAGAAATCTCTCATGCTAATTCTCCATCACCGAATGAGCAGGGTATCGTCATATCCATGAAGCTTAAGTTCGGCCTCGATATTAAAGAATGTATCTCTAACGACACCAACCACGATCAGCAAACCGGCAGATGAAACCAACAACAATCCTGTGTTCGCTCCGAATGGAACAACGAGCCCGATCAGCCAGGGAAGAATTGCGACGAGACCTAAGAAAAGCGCTCCCGGAAAGGTAATACGCCTCAAGACCCTAGTGAGATATTTCTGGGTTGGAGCACCTCGACTTACCCCGGGAATTTGGGCCCCTACCTTCTTTAAGTTCTCACCATAATTCTGTTGGGCAAAGAGCACATCGGTATAGAAGAATGTAAATCCAACCACCATGAAGAAATATATGATCCAGTAAGCATTACTGGTACCACCAAATAAAGATTGGATGCTTACGGAAAAGTTCGCCACCCATTCCGTTTGAGACCCCTGGAAGAAACTGGCGATGATGGCTGGGAATGTCAGCAAAGCCTGGGCGAAGATGAGTGGGATCATGCCGGCCATGTTCACCCTGAGGGGCAAAGTACCTTTTACAGGCATCGACATGCGGTTTCCTACCCTCCGACCCGGATACATCACTGGTACATTTCGTTGTCCTTGTTGGACAAAGACAATTGCAAAAATGGTCAGCGCTGAAAAAATCGCCATAAATACCAATCCAATCAAGCGGTTTTG
>DAOVCZ010000079.1 GCA_030669775.1 Chloroflexota bacterium
TGTAGCCAATCGCACGGCAATCCATTCATTCGGCCGTCTCGAAAGAGGTGTTTTTATACCATGAAAGGAGGTTATAACCGTGATAAAAGTCCGCATCCTTGACCAGTGCGAGTTCTGTGATGGCGAAGCATATATATTCGTCTGCGAAGATGTTGGTGCGAGAGGCGAAATGTTTGACCGACATCGACCTCGCGAGATGTGTCATGGCAGTGGAAATCAACCGGTTGGGTAGCAGGGTTCCCTGGCAAATGGGATGTCCATAGAAAAGTTGGACAACCCCAACTTTATTAATTTTGAAAGGTATCCTTATTAATTAAAATTAAGGTGTTATGATAATTATTATTTAATCCTCAAGGTGCTCAGGTATTAATCCAACCATATGATTCTCAGATAGTTAAATAAATCATATCGCTGTGGAGTGACCATGAATTCTCAAAATCCCTCTCTCCTCGTTACTAAAGAAGGACCTTCCGCAGGAAAGACTTACACGTTAGAAGGTGATGAAATCCTCATCGGTCGCGAGCCAAGCAGCACACTCCAGATCGATTCTCCCGGTGTATCGCGCAAGCATGCCCGTCTCACATTCCAAGATAACCAATACCTGATTGAAGACCTTGGCAGCAGCAATGGCACTTTTGTGAATGGGGAACGAATTTCAAAACCCTGGCCATTGAAAAACGGTGACATCATTAGCTTAGGGAGGATGATCCAGCTGGAGTACCAGGCAGCGTTGCCCCCTGTGTCTGCAACGATGATCGAGGGCGACTTATCTCTGGTTGGTGGAACCATAATTGAGGAAGCGCCTCAACAACCCCTCGTTCCCACTCAACCACCTGCAACGCCTCCGGGCTCAATTCCACCCCCTCCAGAACCACAAATGACGATGATCGGCCAGGAAGTGATCGATTCACAAAAGGTAACTCCGCCACAATTATTCGTCGCCATCGCAGGTCAGGAACTCAAGACCTATTCTTTGAGTAAGACCAGGGTGACTATAGGTCGCGCCGAAGATAATGAGGTAGTGATCGATTCACGGATTGTCTCGCGTCATCACGCTTATCTGGATCGCGTGCAAGATGGTTACCTCCTAACTGTAATGCCAGAAGCGGGTAATCCAGTGTTGTTGGATGGCAGACCCTTGACCGCCTCACATAAGCTCCAACATGGCGATATATTACGGATTGGCAGCCTGGATCCTGGCATGATGGTTACGATGACCTATGTCGACCCATCCCAGGCAGTTGAGACCCAGGCTACCCCGATCCGATTTAGTGAAAAGAACATCATCCAGATCGGTCGTGATGCCAGCAATGATGTCTTTCTGGATTCTCCAACGGTATCGCGCTACCATGCGCAGATCGAACGTGTCGGTCAGCGTCACCGGATAACCGATCTGCGCAGCACAAATGGCACATATGTAAACGATAAACGGGCCGAAGGAGATGTTTGGCTGCAGCCAAACGATGTGATTCGCATCGGCTCTTTCCGCTTTGTGATGGGCGAAGATGAGCTTGGGCAATATGATGAAAGCCGTGGCTTGCGGGTGGATGCTCTCGACCTGAATAAATGGGTGCGTAAAGACTTAAATATCCTCAAGGATATCTCGCTGGCTTTCAAGCCGCGCGAGTTCGTAGCGGTCGTGGGTCAATCGGGTGGCGGAAAATCAACCCTAATCGATGCAATTGCCGGATATCGTCCAGCAACCCATGGTGTAGTGCTGGTCAATGGTACGAACATCTACTCAAACTTCGATGTGGTTCAAAATGAGATTGGGTATGTTCCACAGCGCGATATCATCCATTACGAGCTGACGGTCTACCAGGCATTAAATTATACTGCCCGCCTACGCATGCCAAGCGATACAAGTAAAGAAGAACGCCACCAGCACATCATGCAGGTCCTCGAAGACCTGGACCTGATCGAACGCAAAGATACCCCTATCAGCCGGTTGAGTGGTGGACAGATCAAGCGCGTCTCGATCGGCGTAGAACTTTTGACGAAGCCAGGGTTATTTTTTTTGGATGAGCCAACCTCCGGCCTGGATCCGGGAATTGAAACTGCCTTTATGCACCTTATGCGCCGATTGGCAGATCAAGGCCGTACCATTGTCCTGATCACGCATGCAACGAAGAATGTGATGTTGGCGGATAAAGTCGTCTTCCTGGCACGAGGTGGCTATGTCGCCTGGTTTGGTCCGCCAGAAGAAGCGCTGGCATATTTCGACCAATACCGGTCTGAACGCGAACAACGTGCCCACGAGATGGAGTTCGACCAGATCTATGCCATCCTGGATGATCCAAGCAAAGGGAAAGCGCAAGATTGGGCAGAACGTTACATGCAGAACCCAGCCTATCAGAAACATATCGTTGAACCACTGCAGTCAGCGCGCACCCTCATGTTGAAAAGTCCGAAGGAAAAGCCGGAAGGAAAAGCTGCCAGATTAAGGAGCAGGCCGCGTGTCTCAGGCTTTCGCCAATTCTTGATCCTCTCTGCACGCAATATCAAAATCCTTTCTCGCGATCGAACCAGCCTGATCCTAATGCTTTTAGTGCCAATCCTGGTTGCCTCGTTGGATTTTTTTCTGGCTCCGGCCATGGGAAAGAACTTATATGATAACAATCTCGGCGATTCTGCCAATGCCTCTACGACCATATTCCTATTAGCCATCAACTGCCTGTTGGTGGGAGGTTTCTCTCAGATGCGCGAGATTGTTAAAGAAGCTGATGTTTACAAACGCGAGCGGCTAGTCAATCTGAAGATATTTCCCTATGTCGCCTCGAAAGCCTGGGTGGCATTGCTGTTTTCTTTTTATGGGGCTGTGGTGTTTGTTACCATTCGCTTTCTGGCTTTTGATATTCCGGGAGGTCCGCTAATTATTGGGCTATATTATATTTCCTTGGTGCTGGCGATTTTTGCCGGTAGCATGAGTGGATTGATGGCCTCTGCCATCTCAAAATCTCCAAGTGTCGCACCTTTAGTGATGATTTTATTGATTATCCCGCAAATTGTATTGAGTGGTAGTCTGGCGCCTTTGCCCGAAAAAGTCACGGCGATCGCTTCGACTCGCTGGGCTTTCCAGGATTTTGTTGGTTTAACCGGGATGGGTTCCGATGTTGCCTCAGATCCTTGTTGGAAGCTATCCGAAGACGAACGCGATCTGATGTCCCTGGAACAGAAAACGGATTTCGGTTGTAAGTGCATGGGATTGGCGGTTTTTGACCCCAATTCATGTAATTTCCCCGGTGTTGGTCAGTTCTATACAACGGAAATCGATCAACCTGCACCTGTTGAACCGGCCGCGCTCGGTCCTGAGCCTACCGAACCGGTCATTCCTCCCGCTCCTGAGCCACCTGCTGACCAGAATGACCAGGTCGCGATGGTCCAGTACATGAATGCTCTTAAGTCCTATCAAGACGAAGTGCAAGTAATCCAAAATCAATTCAGAAGTGAGATGGATTTGTATCGATCTCAGGCGGATCTCTATACCGCCCAAATGAAGGATTATCAGACAGCGAAGATTTCGTACGATGCAGCCCGTAGCACAGCAGTCAGCTCCGCTGAAGCATTGATCAATGGCAATATCGATTCGATGGGTTGGGCATTTGTCAATATTCGGGATATTGAGAACTTAATCACCTGGACAACAAAAACCTGGATCGCTCAAATGATAATTATTATCGTGTATTTTGTACTTATCCTGGTGTTTATTAAACGCAAGGATGCATCCGATTAACATGGAGTGATTTCGATGAGACTCTTCAAGAAAAAACATTATTCCAAACAAATCGTGATTGGATTATCACTGTTGGGCATTCTGACCTTATTGCTCCAGGGCTGCGGAATGGACACGCAAAGCGATTCATCCAACGCAACTTTGACAGCCATGAGCCAGGCGATAGCAGGGACAGCTACAGCAGAGAAAGCAAATGCATCGAACGCGGGTGATTTGGCAACGGCACAAGCCGAAGCAACCCAGCAAAGCCAGGAAATTTCTGCAACCCAGACCGCCCAGCTCGCCGATCGAGATGTGACAAAGCTGGCGACTGCCACCGTTGCCGCGCCGATTATTGCTGAACTGCCTACCTATGGTCTAGATGCTTCCAGTGGAAAAGTTGGCTGGATTCATGACCCTCTTACTTTGGAGGTCTCCGGCTACCAGCAGATGGCCTATGGGAATGATTATATGAATGTCACGGCGAAGAATTTCGTCCTAGCAGCGGATCTGACCTGGGATACACAGTATGGCGACTCAGGATGTGGTTTCATGTTCCGTTCGAATGGCGATAAACAAAAACCAGATCAATACATGCTGGTCGCTACGCGTTTTGCCAATGGGAGGGTAGTTTTTATGGCTCTTGCAGATGGTGAGCCAGCCAATTTACGTCACTTTTATCCGAAGGAGGCAGATCGTTCTTTCCAATGGCAGAATGGCACCACCAACCGGATTGCGATCGTGGCACGCGATAATCTGATCGAAATTTATACCAACCTGGTGAAGATTGGAGAAATCGACACCACTCAACCCCCCAAGCAGCCTATCCTGCCGCCCAAGCCAGCTCCACCTATCGATAAAATGGACAAAGCTGCTCAGAAATCTTATGAAGATCAGTTAGAGGAGTATGAAAATATAATACAGCAATCTCAAGAGAATTTCCAGATTGCAAAAACGAATTTCCAGGGTGGAAAATCAGTATTTACGGATGGATTTTTATCCATGCTTGCTCTCACGCAGGGTGGTCGGACAATGTGTCAGTTTGATAAAGCTTGGTTATGGTTGCTCGAGCCTTGATCGGAGGTCATGAATGAGTAGCACAAACTTAGTTGGCAAAACCTTGGGAGGAAGGTATCAAATCCAATCCCTGATTGGTCAAGGGGGCATGGCATCTGTTTACAAGGCTTATGACCCGAACCTACACCGCGCAGTGGCTATCAAGGTTATTCATCCACATCTATCCAATAACCCGGAATTCTTCCGTCGCTTTGAAGAAGAAGCAACCGCAGTCGCTAAATTTCGGCATCCAAACATCGTCCAGATGTACGATTTTAACCACGACGAGGATCTGTATTACATGGTGATGGAGTTTGTGATGGGTGAGACCCTCCAAACTCGGTTAAAACGGCTCAATACGTCCAAGCGCCGACTGGGTATCAAAGAAGCGATTGCCTTCACAGCCGAAATTTGTGATGCTGCATTTTATGCCCACCAGCGGGGGATGATCCATCGTGACATTAAGCCAGCCAATATCATGTTGGATGTAAATGGCAGAGCCATCTTGATGGATTTTGGCATCGCACGGATGGTTGACGCTTCTCAACACACTGCCACGGGCACCGTGTTGGGAACTGCGATGTATATGTCTCCCGAGCAAATTCAAGGACTTCAGATCGATGCCAGGGCTGACATCTATTCGATCGGGATCACACTCTTTGAGATGTTGAGCGGGAAACCGCCCTTCGAAGCCGATTCTGCGATGACCCTGATGATGATGCACTTGAATGATCCAGTGCCCGATCTCCAAGAATTGCATCCCGGTACCCCACCTGATCTGGTGGCGATCACCAATAAAGCCCTGGCAAAAAACCGCGACGAACGATATCAATCTGCGAGTGAAATGGCTGATGCACTGCGCAAATTGCCGGATCAACTCCAGCAGACTCCGCTGGATGTTTCTACGCCGTCTCAACCATCTCCTGAGGTAACCTTCATTGAAGCTGCGATAGTGGAAGATACGGGTGAGACCATCATCGAAGCTCCTGGTCCGGTCATCCCAGCCAAAGAACCTTCAGAACAAGTGACTCCCGCGGTCGAGACACCTCCGCCACCACCACCATACCAGCCAACTCTGGTAGAACCAGCTGTCCAACCAGTCCAACACACCACCCCGCCCGCAGCGGAAGCCTTTCCGGAAAGAATGCCCGTAGAGGGTAAGAAAAGTAAAGCCTGGATACCGATCCTGTTGGTGCTGTTGATGCTTATTTTGGGTGGGGGAGGTTACTTCGCCTACACAAAGCTCTTCGCGGGTGGTGGTATAAATTCACCCTTACCTTCTCCAACAGCGGAAACCGGAGCGCTGTTACCAATAACCAATACGCTTGAAGAGACTTCGGAGGTGACTCCCACTTCGCAACCAAAAGCTACAGAAACAGAATTGCCCAGCCCAACCCAAACGGAGGCGCCCACTGCCACGCCTGCTCCGGTCGTGATCGGTGGAGCAGATAAGATCGCCTTTTTATCGGGGAAGAATGTTTGGGTAGCCAACCTGGATGGCACCGAGTTGACTCAACTTACGCAAAATGACACAGAAAAGACCTATCTGCGCTGGTTGCCAGATGGACAGGGATTATCGTATATCAGTGGGAAATGTATCGAATCGGTCTCGCTCTCGGGTGAAATTTCACAAATAGCCTGCTTCAATAACGCCGATAAATTAGAAGGCTTTGAAGTCTCACCGGATGGCAAGCAAGTGGTCATCGGTCTGGATAGTCAGGTTTATCTGGTGCCATTTGACCTGGAAAACCTGTCTAATGCCTATTCGCACGATAGTTTATCTGCGCTGGCAACCTGTGCAAACCTAGCGCCTTACACACGCAACAGCACCCGTTACGTACGTTGGTCCAAAGACAGCAAGAGGTGGGCGGTAGTGGCTCAGGTCCCTTACAAGGGCATCCGCGCCGATATTGTGGCTGTCTTCCCGATTGACACATGTTATCCGGATAATTATGCAGCCTTCGAAGTTCAATTCCCCCCGCCTCATTTCACCTATCCGGGCTACGATAAAAATCCATCGATCCAGGACCTGGGCTTTGACGGCAATTCTTTATTTGCCTTGCACGGGATCACCCGCAATGGTGGTTTTGGTGATCTCCATCTCTTCAATATGGATTCATTCAAATTTAGTGAAAATGTAAACCCGATCAACAATACCTGCTGCTACCGTGATGCGGAGTTTAGTCCAGATGGAAGCTACCTGGTGTTTGCATACCAGGATATGGGCCTCGGGCAAGCTAGCACAACCAAGCTGTATTACATCCCATTTGGAAGTATTGGCACAGGCGAGAGATATGAACCGCTACCGCTACCTGAGATTACCGATCCGAAGGAACAACCGCAACCGGTGTTAAGACCTGTGACTCAGTAAAGGTGGTTGGTCACCACACGCATCATCTTAATTTCTTCCTTCAGGTCTTTCGCTTCTTCAAGATCCAAAACCTCCCCCTTCAGAAAATGTTTTGAATAAAATATTTATCTTCAATGCGTTCAAATTCCCTGGCTGTCCCCCCTGCTTTCACCTACTCAAGTTTCCTCCTGTTCCTGAATAAATCGGGATATTATAGCACAAATGTTCTATTTAAGCAAGGGAAGGTTTTGGAGGGGGATGAGGTTGAGGGGAGAGGCAGAAGCCAAGATGCGGTTAGGGGTAAATAGTTTCTAGCGACCTACTGATTCGAAGTTCGTGGGATGAATGTCCATACCTTATATATTGAGCATGATCTATTCAAAACCCCCATATCTGGGGGTGTTTTGCTTTATTTTGAGCGTGAATTATATGGATTCCTTGGGGGTTGCAGTAAGGTTGCAGTAGTGTGTGGGATAAACCTATACCCCCGTAAAACCCTTTTCACCTCTCCTCACTTTCATAAACTCTTATAATTTTCTTTATATCCCGAAAGAAATCATCAATAGCTATACCCTTGACAATAATCTCCTTTTGGAATGTCATGTCTTAGGTTCATTTTCAATCGAGTTGAGGGTATTGTCAAAAACCCCCAAAACCCCACTCTCCTACTGTCGGAGGGTGGGGGTAGCATGTCGGAGAGAGGCTATCGGTTACGACAGCCTGAATATTTTTTCCTACCCGACAGGTGACTTGACACTTACTCATCGAGGAGGTGCCGACTTCC
>DAOVCZ010000024.1 GCA_030669775.1 Chloroflexota bacterium
ACTCGGGGAAAAGGGGTTATTCGAGATCCCGGAGTTCATAAGCAAGTTTTATACAATGTGCTCGAATTTGCCGAAAATGAAGGATATCAGATTTCTGGTCTAATGCGTTCCCCGTTGCTTGGACCGAAAGGAAACGTGGAGTTCTTGACAAGATTGTCACTCCCAGGTCAAACCAAGATTGACCTGAAAGGTGTGATTGACTCGCTCTTCAATCCTGAGAATATTGGTGGGGAAAGTGTGTAACAGTAAACCAGCGAAAATCGTGTATACTTCAGCGCGTCTATGACCGATCGAATTCGAAATTTTTGCATTGTGGCTCATATCGACCACGGAAAATCCACCCTGGCAGATCGACTTTTGCAGCTGACAGGCACGATTTCTGACCGCGAGATGGTGGATCAGGTTCTTGACAGTATGGACCTGGAACGAGAGAAGGGGGTGACGATCAAAGCATCGGCGGTGAGAATGATGTATTCCGCACAAGATGGTCATACCTATGAGCTCAATCTAATTGATACGCCAGGACATGTTGATTTTGGATATGAAGTCTCCCGGGCTTTAGAAGCCTGTGAAGGCGCGATTCTGGTTGTCGATGCCAGCCAGGGGGTGGAAGCCCAAACGCTCGCAAATTTATATCTGGCCTTGGATGCTGATCTGGAAATTCTCCCAGTGATCAACAAAATTGATTTATCGTCCGCCAGGCCCGATGAGGTTGCTGAGGAAATCCAGAGTTTGCTGGGTATACCTGCAGAACAGATATTACGTATATCGGCAAAAGAAGGCTTACATGTTGATGCCATTCTGGAGGCAGTAGTTGAAAAATTTCCCCCTCCAGAAGGGGACGTTGAGGAACCAATGCGGGCTTTAATTTTTGATTCCCATTATGACTCTTATAAGGGTGTCGTTGCTTACATACGCGTTGTTGACGGTCGAATAACCGTCGATGAGGTTATGCTGCCAATGGCGAGTAAAGCCCAATTTAAGCCCGTAGAAGTAGGTGTGTTCATTCCCCAACTCGAACCTGTAGGTGAGTTAACTGCTGGTGAAGTTGGTTACGTTGCCACAGGATTGAAAACCGTGCGTGAGTGTCGGGTTGGGGATACTTTGACATCCGCCACTAAATCTGCCCTTAAGGCACTGCCTGGATATCAAAAAGCAAAACCAATGGTTTTCGCCGGGATATATCCAGTAGAAGGAGAGGATTACAGCAATCTCAAGGATGCACTTGAGAAATTGCAACTCAATGATGCCTCCCTGGTTTACCAATTTGAAACCTCACAAGCATTGAACTTTGGTTTCCGCTGTGGTTTTTTGGGAATGTTTCATATGGAGATCATCCAGGAACGGCTTGAACGCGAATATGACCTGGACATCATTGTCACATCTCCCTCGGTTGAGTACGAGGTTGTTATCCGATCTGGGGATATATTACGAATCGCTTCCCCAGCCGAGCTGCCAGAAGAGGGGGAGGTTACCGAAATCCGTGAACCCTGGATGCGTATTGAAATATTCACACCAACTGAATACTATGGAACTGTGATGGACCTGGCGAAGAAACGCCGTGGAGTATTTATTGAGCAAGATTATCCAACTTCAAATCGAGTTCAATTAATCTATGAAATCCCCTTGTCGGAGATGATCGTTGATTTCTTCGACCAGCTCAAATCGCGTACTCGTGGGTATGCTTCTCTGGATTATCATTTCATCGAATACCGGCCAGACGACCTGGTGAAATTGGAGATTCTGGTCAATAATGAACCCGTCGATGCCCTGGCAATGATTGTTCACCGTGACAACGCCCATCACAAAGGACAGGCGTTGATCTCGAAATTAAAAGATTTAATTCCCAGACAGCTCTTTACAGTACCGATCCAAGCTTACGCTTCTGGCAGGGTTATTTCTCGGGCGAATGTGAAAGCGCTAAGAAAAGATGTCTTGGCCAAGTGTTATGGCGGCGATGTTACCCGCAAGAGGAAGTTGCTTGAGAAACAGAAGCGGGGAAAGAAACGTATGAAGATGGTTGGCAATGTGGAGATCCCACAAGAGGCTTTCTTTGCTGTCCTGCGCTTAGAGGGTGATTGAACTTCGTGCGTCGAAACAAGGTTGCTGGAATCCGACGATGGTTGCCTGGCTTAGTCATAAGTGCGATCGCAATCCTACTGCTAATCCGATTTTCAAACTGGCAAGGTGTGATCGAAGTTCTCACCTTAATGGATTTGAACTGGTTTGCAGTGGCGATTGTTTTTTATGTATTAGGTCTTGTTTTTCGTGCCTTGTCCTGGATGACACTTTTGCAGAACAAAGCATCATATGGACGAGTTTTCTTGACCCTCAACGAGGGTTATTTGTTGAATAACATTTTTCCTTTCCGATTGGGAGAATTAGGACGGGCTGTTTTGTTATCGCAGGCAACTGGATTGAGCGCGTTTTTCGTTCTATCAACCATCGTAATCGAACGTGCCTACGATGTCGCCATTGCTGCTGGGTTGTTGCTTGCGACACTTCCTTTCGTACTCGGATTGGATGCAGGTCAAACACTTGCCAGTTTGGTAATGGTTCTGGTAATCCTGGGATTGGTTTCATTGTTCTTGTTAGCTCGATATCGTCAATGGATAATGATGAAATTAGAAGCTTATGGAGAGACTAGACCATTATTCAGGGAGCGGATCTTACGCAGTGTCGAGTCCATGCTGGATGGATTAGGTGCATTATCGCGGGTAGACCAATTTCTATTGAGTGTTTTCTATATTCTGGTTGCTTGGTTATTCGGAACCGTGCAGTTATATTTCCTCACCCTCAGCTTGGGAATAGATTTGCAGTTTTGGTGGATCGGTTTCGTCGTTGGAGTTATCTCTTTGGGGATAGCCTTGCCTTCCGCTCCAGCCGGTTTGGGAATTTATGAGGTCGCTATGGTTGGTGCATTCTCGCTATTGGGTGTACCTACATCCCAAGCATTAGCGGTTGCCCTGGTTGCTCATTCTATTCACATCACGATCACAGGATTTATCGGAGTTTACGCTATTTTCCGGGATGGAGAGACATTAACTGGTATATATTTGCGTTTGAAAAACTTCAGACCAGTTAGCATTGATTAAGGTATGAAAGTTCTTATTTCTCTGATGTATTACAGGCCGCATTATTCCGGCATGACTGTTTACACTGAACGACTCGCCCGTGCACTAGCTCGGAGGGATCATCAAGTTACCGTTCTTACTTCACGCTTCAACCCAACCCTACCAGCGTATGAAGTCCGTGATGGAGTTACGGTCATCCGTCCAAAAGTGTTGATGCGGATTAGTAAAGGTGTGATTATGCCCACTTTACCTTATTGGGCTTGGAAATTAATCACACAGGTGGACGTTGTCAATGCACATGCTCCACAACCAGATGCTGCGGTGATGACCTCAATCAGTAAACTGCTTGGTAAACCCGTGGTATTGACATATCAATGTGACTTACGTCTTCCAAACGGTTTCATTCATTATTTGGCTAACCAAGGTTCGCATTTAGCCAACCACATCTCAGCGCAGCTAGCCAATACCATCGTAACCACTTCCTTGGATTATGCAGAACACTCACCCTTCCTACGCCGCTACCTTGATAAGATTCTTGCCATCCCCCCTCCGATCCATTTAGAGTCTGTGACAGAAGAAGATGTGGAAGCTTTCCGTTCTAAATATAATTTGCAGCCCGAGCAGAGGATTATCGGAATGGCTGCCCGGTTGGCGACAGAAAAAGGAGTGGAATACCTTGTCGAAGCGCTACCCCAAGTTTTGAAAAAATATCCTACTGCAAGAGTTCTATTTGCAGGTCAGCACCAAGATGTTCTTGGCGAGGAATTGTATGCTCAAAGGTTAGCCCCTATGATTCAGAAACTAGGCGAGCATTGGGC
Organism: Chloroflexota bacterium; assembly: GCA_030669775.1. Classification (GTDB taxonomy): domain Bacteria; phylum Chloroflexota; class Anaerolineae; order Anaerolineales; family UBA4823; genus PFL25. The sequence continues at coordinate 3,893 of DAOVCZ010000024.1, forward strand.
TTTTTTAGGTATATTACCTCCAGTTGAATGGTCAGTGTTTTTCCATGAAGCAGAGGTGACAGTATTGCCAAGTATCAACAGCACAGAAGCTTATGGCATGGTACAGGTCGAATCAATGACATGTGGTACACCGGTCGTTGTTAGTGATCTGCCAGGAGTTCGCCAACCCGTGAAAAATACTGGTATGGGGTTGATTGTCCCACCACAGGATTCAGATCATTTGGTAAAAGCCCTGATAAGTATCTTGGACAAACCCAATGGCTATCATGGCAATGTTGATGAGATTACTAACCACTATGCCCCAGATACAATTGCGAGCGAGTATGAAGAATTATTTACAAAACTAATTAATAGATAAGGGGATCAAACTTAGAACAAGCGATTTTCCTGCGAATTGAAGTTCAGGTAATAAGATATTAAAAATAAAAATTTGCTCAATTGAGAAAGTAATCTATCAAGTTAAAAGACAATTCAAAATAAATTCATTAGAAACAAGTAAATAAATCCTGCAGCAAATTTATGGATGGGTTATCATTCTCTCTACCTTTGAAAGGTGATGTTATACCTCCAAAAATTTTATGATTGATGAGCCAAGCGTTCTAGACTACTTCAAGTCACTATTAACCTTCTGGCGAAGTCCTCCTATAAAAATCCCAGGTGAGGATATTGAAGTTGACTCGGAGTTAATTGACTCATATGATGATCAAAGGGAACGCCATTATGATGAAGTTTTAGGGGGAGACGATGAAATTCTCGAAATAGAACCTCACACTCAATTAGAAGACGGAGAAATCAGGGATTCACAACAATTTCCCTGGCGGGCGATTCTGTCGCTTATCCTCGCGCTGGCAGCTCAGTTTGCTTTGGAGCCAGGTCCGGAGCGAACTTGGATAACTGGATCAATTCTTTACATTATTGCAGCAGTTTTTCTGGTATGGGCGTACATACGTGGTGAGTTTAAACCCGCCCCAATTCCAGAGGCTGATCATGCCGTCGAGCCAATGAGTGTGCGTACAATTCCTCTCTTGCTCGGTATTCTTTTCAGTCTGGTGGCTTTTATTTTATTCAGTAGTAATCGTTTTACTTGGTTGAATACCCTCCTATGGTTAACCGGGTTAACCTTGGTTGTGGTCGCTTTATGGTTACCTGCTTCTAAGGAAGGATCTTGGTATGCAACTGCCTGGCGGTATTTAAATACCCAGAACTGGAATCTAAAAATATCGCCATGGACGATTCTAATTATTGTTGTTGGAGTATTAGCTCTGTTTTTCCGTCTTTATCGACTGGATCAAGTTCCCCCTGAGATGATCAGCGATCATGCTGAAAAGTTGCTAGATGTGTGGGATGTCCTCCATAGCCAGACCAGTATTTTCTTTCCAAGGAACACAGGACGTGAAGGTTTCCAAATGTATCTGACCGCAGGCGTGATCAGCCTGATAGGGACGGGTTACACATTCTTGAGTCTAAAGATCGGTACCGTACTATGTGGAATTCTCACTTTACCTTTTATCTATCTGCTTGGAACTGAAATTGCGAACCGTCGGGTTGGACTGATCGCCATGGCATTCGCAGGTATAGCATACTGGCCAAATATAATCTCAAGAATCGCCTTGCGATTCACTCTTTACCCATTTTTTTTTGCTCCAGCTTTATATTTTTTCTTACGGGGAATACGAACATCTAACCGGAATTACTTTATCTTAGCAGGGTTATTTGTCGGGATAGGATTGCATGGATATTCTCCTTTTCGGATAGTCCCGATAATCTTCGTTCTTGCGGTGGGACTCTATCTCCTTCACCGCCAATCGATCGGGTTTAGAAAGCAAGTCATTCTCGGTTTGTTATTGATGGGATTAATTGCACTACTTGTATTTCTCCCCCTACTTAACTATTCGATTACAAACCCAAATAATTATTCCTACCGGACATTGACCCGTGTAGGAACGATTGAACGAGCTTATCCAGGTTCTCCACTGCTCATCTTCTTAGACAATTTATGGGATGCAATGACGATGTTCGCCTGGGATAATGGAGAAGTATGGGTTATCTCAGTCACTCACAGACCAGCTTTGGATATTGTTTCCGGTGCGCTTTTTTACCTTGGATTTGGTTTGCTTTTGATTAGGTATATTCGGCGAAGACACTGGTTAGATCTTTTCTTGATTCTATCGATTCCCCTCCTGATGCTGCCGTCTATTCTATCTATTGCATTTCCAGCAGAAAACCCCTCACTTAATCGTACAGCAGCTGCGCTCGTTCCGGTCTTTCTCCTGATTGGTCTCTCACTAGATGGGTTTTTATCGGGGATTGAATCCCATATCGCAGCTCCAGTAGGGCGGGGTTTAGTTTGGGTTATTAGTATATTATTACTTGTCTGGTCGGGATATCAAAATTATGACTTGGCTTTCAACCAGTACCAAAAAAACTATACCCTTTCCTCTTGGAACACAAGCGAGATTGGAGAGGCGATCAAGGATTTTACTGTTGCGATTGGTTCTCAGGAAAACGCATATGTAGTTGCGTTCCCTCACTGGGTAGATACCCGTTTAGTGGGGATTAATGCTGGTTTTCCAACCAAGGACTTTGCGATATGGCCTGAGGATTTTCAAAAGACAGCGGAGGATCAAGGAGCGAAATTGTTCATTGTTAAAATCGATGATTCAGACTCGATGAATGCTCTGCAAAACCTCTACCCAGAAGGGATCTTACAACATCATACATCTAAAGTGCCGAATAAGGACTTTTATCAATTTTTTGTATTACCAGAGTGACCTGGTTACATTAATGAAGTACACTAATTAATCCATCTATGGACCAAGCGATCGATTCGGAAAGCAAGAGAACCAGAAATCTTCTTATCGTAGGAATTCTGCTCACTATAATCCTTCTAGCGGCAGCTTTTTTACGATTCAGAGGTTTATCATGGGGGGAATATCAATATCTTCACCCCGATGAGCGATTTTTGATATGGGTTGGATCGGATATATCTCCAGTGAATAGTCTGGGAGAGTATTGGGATACGGAGAATTCGAGCTTAAATCCTCATAATCGTGGGCATGGATTTTTCGTATACGGGACTTTACCTCTATATTTAGCACGTTACGCTGTTGATTTGGTATACGGACAATCCGGATTCAACGAAATGACTAATGTCGGGCGTTTCTTATCAGCCCTCGCTGATCTGTTGACAGTGTTATTCGTGTATCTTGTGGCGGCGAAGGTTTATAACAAACGGGTCGGTTTGTTAGCGGCAAGCTTTTCTGCATTTGCGGTTTTACAGATCCAGCATTCACACTTCTTCACAGTCGATACATTCACGACTTTGTTCGCGATGATGGCTGTCTATTTCGCAGTGCGGGTGGCTTATGATCAGATAGATTTTCCCAACGACAGTGTTAATAGCTTATCAGGACAGTCATCCATCGTCGAGAATGAAGCGAACATTAAGAAGAATAACTCTGCTTCGATTAAATCTTACCTTTCCAATTTTCTAAGAAATCCTATCTTCTCATTATCTCTAGGATTTGGTCTCGTGCTAGGTCTGGCAGCTTCGTCAAAGGTCAGCGCCGCGCCACTGGCGATTTTACTACCTGCAGCATTGATTATCCGTATAGCAGGTGTCAGTGGTCAACCGCGGCGGCAACTTGCACAAAACGCATTAGCTTATTTGATTCTGGCTGGATTTGTGAGCTTGCTTGTTTTTCGCATTTTCCAGCCGATGGCCTTTAGCGGTCCGGGATTTTTTGGACTCACACCAAACGAAGCTTGGGTGGCTAATTTGCGAGAATTACAAACGCAAGCTAATGGAGATGTAGATTTTCCACCCGCACTTCAATGGGCACGGCGCCCTGTATGGTTTGCCTGGGAAAATATGGTCAGGTGGGGCATGGGAGTACCTTTTGGCTTGCTGGCTTGGGCAGGATTTTTGTGGGTTGGCTGGCGGATGATTAAAGGTGAGTGGCAAAAGCATATATTATTGTGGGGATGGACTGCTTTGATTTTCGTATGGCAATCTTTGATCTTCAATCCCTCAATGCGCTACCAGCTCCTGATCTATCCCATTCTAGCGATTTTCGCTGCCTGGGCTGTTATTCGTCTCTACAATTGGGGGAAGAGTAAATCTGTTGATAGTCCTCACCCAACCTCAAGTCATATCAGTGATACTGTTACAAAAACTGGGCAGGATAATTCCAGCTCCAAAAGTTGGGTACGGATCCTTGCAATCATTATTGGGGGTGGAGTATTACTCGTAACTGCTTTATACGCTTATTCTTTTTCGAATATTTACACCAGGCCGATCACCAGAGTCGAGGCCTCACGCTGGATTTATCAAAATATCCCCGGTCCGATAAACCTGCCAATTCAATCAAATGATGGGATATTTAACCAGCATATACCATATCCACACAACTACATGATCCGTCCGGATCTTCCATACGTGAGTGGATTTACGCCTAAAGACAGCGGTGAACTGGCCGAGATCAACTTGTTCCAGGTCATTAACCCCTATACCAACTTTGGCGACAAAGATTTTAAATTGAAGATCTCTGAGATCCCTGGCGGAGTTGGGCAATCCGAATCTGTAACCTTATCCGCTGGTTTTTACCCTTCTGATAAGGGAACCATCGAGACCCAAACGGCTGTATTAGAACAACCACTTGAATTGGTGGCCAATCAAAAATATTATCTCCACTTAAGCTTACCCCACAGTCAAGGACCTGTCAGCCTGAATGGAGATCTGGTTTTCACAATCCAGGGTGACCAAATTCGCAGCGAGTCGGTCGCCCTCTCTGATGCCTTGATCAGTTCTTCATACACATATCTGGCAAATTTCACTTCACCGAACGATGGTTTTCTGACAGATGTGGAATTAAACATCATCGCCCCAGAAGTGCCTAGCGAACAAACTCTCAATTTCAGCATCTCGTCTCAACCAGACGGCAGCGGTTCTCTCGCAGCGGCGAAATTATCCGATAATTTTGAGAGTGATGATGGGTTCCGGTTGTTATTGGATGATCCTTTCTATTTGGAAGATGGTCAGGAGTATTTTCTTAAGGTAAGCCTGGAAGATTCCGAAGGTGGCATCATTCTGCGCGGAGCATCTCTCGCCAACGAAGGAGCCTGGGATGATGGTTTACCAGTTCGCCTCGACGGTTATGATGGATTTGCAGGAATTTATGAGCCAGGTTTAAATTTCGATATGTACGAAGATGACAATCCCAATAAGCTGTCACGTTTCTATGACATCTTGGATTATACAGAGTACATCCTGATCAGCTCAAGCCGTCAATGGGGTACTTTGCCGCGCATACCGGAACGATTCCCCATGACGAGTGAGTATTATCGGCACTTGTTGGGGTGCCCACCAGAAAAGAGTATTGAGTGGTGCTACAATGTCGCCCAGGTTGGGGATTTCCAAGGTGATCTGGGTTTTGAATTAGTCGAGGTCTTCCAATCCGATCCTTCCATTGGATCGTTAGGTTTGAATGATCAACCATCGGAAGAAGCCTTTACCGTCTACGATCATCCTAAAGTATTTGTCTTTCGAAAAGGTCCTGATTACGAGTCTGAAAATGTACGTGAAATCTTGGGAGCGGTGGATTTAGCCAAGGTGGTGCATATCACACCGAAGAGAGCTGGTGAATTACCGAAGGATATGATGCTGCCATTTGATCGTCTGGCAGGTCAACTTGTGGGAGGCACTTGGTCGCAGCTCTTTAATCTCAATTCATTGCTAAATCGATCACCTGGCCTGGCTGTGGTCGTTTGGTATCTTGCAATTGCTCTGTTAGGTATTATGGCTTACCCTATCCTGCGCATCGCACTACCAGGATTGGCTGACCGCGGATACCCATTATCACGCACAGCCGGCATGTTGTTTTTGTCTTATCTGGTATGGCTGGCTGGATCTATCAAGATTCCATTCAGCAGACCAACCATCACGCTTATTGTGGTAATTTTGGTGGGCATATCTGGTGTCTTGATCTACTTGCAACGTGCTGACCTCCGTCGTGAGTGGCATGAACGACGAACCTATTTCCTGGCGATAGAAGGCTTATTCCTGGCATTTTTTATTTTTGATTTACTGATCCGTCTTGGCAATCCCGATCTTTGGCATCCCTGGAAGGGGGGAGAAAGGCCAATGGATTTCTCATACCTCAACGCGGTGCTAAGAAGCACATCCTTCCCTCCATATGATCCTTGGTTCTCAGGTGGATATATCAATTATTACTATTACGGCTTTGTATATGTTGGGGTGCTGGTGAAATGGCTTGGTATCGTACCATCAGTTTCCTATAACCTGATCATTCCTACATTATTCAGTATGATCGCTATGGGTGCCTTCTCTATTGGTTGGAATCTGATCAGCATAGGACGATCTGCAGCCCACCGACTGAAATCAATAATTAAATCTTTGCCGTTTATCACTGGGCTAGCTGCTGCATTAACAGTCGCTGTTTTAGGGAATCTCGGCACTTTACGCATGATTTATCAGGGTTACCAACGACTGGCTGCTCCCGGGGGAAATATCGAGGGCGCGAACATTTTCAGCAGAATAATTTGGGCAGTGCAAGGTGCACTCATGACCTTGACTGGTTCTTCCATGCCGTATGGAATTGCGGATTGGTACTGGCTCCCAAGCCGCGCGATTCCAGCCCCGAATGATGTGGAGCCAATCACTGAGTTCCCATTTTTTACAGTACTTTATGGGGATCCACATGCACACTTATTTGCCCTTCCATTGACCTTACTTGCTCTTGCCTGGACCTTGTCAATTCTATTCGCGAAAGGTTGGAGTACAAACACCCAAGACACAAGACTCAATTCCATTCTGCGAGTCTCAACAAGCTTATTTATAGGTGGATTAGCGATCGGTGCCTTACGCCCCACAAATACATGGGATTTCCCAATATATTTGGTCTTTGGCACCTTGGGAATCGGATACGCTGTATGGAAATATAAACAGCCAGAGTTTGAGTCATTGAGGGTATTGAACAGTCTTCCATCAAGATTTAAAGGGATTGTATTCGCAGTCGGCGCCATGCTGCTCTTAGCTGTCCTGGCATTTCTCCTCTACCAACCATACGCGAATTGGTATGTACAAGGTTATACAAATATTCAGCTTTGGAAAGGATCACACACCCCATTCTGGTCTTATTTAACCCATTGGGGTGTGTTCCTCTTCGTGATCATTGCCTGGCTAATTTGGGAGACTCGGGAGTGGATGGCAAACACCCCCATTTCAAAGCTCAGAAAACTATCACCATATCGAGGAAGTCTCTTTGTGGGTGGTATTTTGACATTAATCTGGATCATTGCCCTGCAGATCCTGGTTGTATCGATCGCCTGGTTTGTCATTCCTTTGGTAATTTGGGTTTGTATATTAATATTTCGACCAGGGCTCTCAGATGCTAAGAGGGCAGTCCTGGTCATGATTGCTGCGGGATTATCACTGACTATGATGGTAGAGATAATTGTTCTTGTTGGGGATATTGGGCGAATGAACACCGTGTTCAAGTTTTATCTCCAGGTGTGGACATTACTTGCATTGAGTGCGGCAGCTGGTTTCGGCTGGACACTGGCATCAATTTCGAAATGGACTCCTGCATGGAGATCTATATGGCAGATTATGGTCATTCTCCTGGTTGCTTCAGCGGCTTTATATCCGTTATTAGGAGGTACAGCGAAAATCAAGGATCGTATGGCTGAAGATGTGCCTCTCACGCTGGATGGTATGGCTTTCATGGAATACGCGGAATATGATGATCTCGAAACACGCATGGATTTGAGTCAGGATTATCGAGCTATTCGCTGGTTACAAGATAACGTTGTCGGTTCTCCGGTGATCATTGAAGGGAACATGGTGGAGTATCATTGGGGAACCCGCAATACAATCTACACCGGTCTACCGAACGTGATAGGTTGGAATTGGCACCAGCGTCAACAGCGAGCATTAGCTTCGGAGGAAATAATCCAGGGAAGGATTACAGAGGTTGATGAATTCTACCTAACTACCGATTCTGAAGGAGCGAAGGATATCCTGGACAAATATGGTGTGAAATACATCATCGTTGGGCAGCTAGAACGCGTTTTATATCCAGGCTCCGGTTTACAGAAATTCGATTCAATGGAAGGTGTTTTCTGGCAAGAAGTGTATCGAACTGGGGAGACGGTGATTTACCAGGTCATGGAATGAAAAACCTATTGGGAATTTAATCCATGCTCACTTTTATAGTTTGGTATATCTGCATCACTTTGATCGGTTTGGTGTCATTTCCTCTCACTTACCGGTTGTTGCCCGCGCTCGCTGACCGGGGTTATTCCCTGAGCAGAATTTTTGGATTGCTGGTTTGGGGGTATATATTCTGGATGTTGGCTTCGCTCGGAATTATTAGAAATGATATCGGTGGCTTGATCCTCGGTCTGACAATATTACTTGGATTGAGTTATTGGGCCTTGCGGGGAATTCCAATTGAAGAAATGCGTAGCTGGTGGCGGGATAATCGCCGTCTCGTATTTAGTGTTGAGGTATTGTTCCTGGCCGCATTTGGTATCTGGACCATCGTCCGAGCGGCGAATCCCGAGATCCTTGGTACTGAGAAACCAATGGAATTAGCGTTTATTAATGCAATTCTTAATTCCCCAGTTTTCCCACCACACGACCCCTGGCTTTCTGGCTACGCAATATCATATTATTACTTTGGTTACGTGATGACGGCAATGATTGCCAAACTGACTGCTACTGCTGGCAGTGTAGCTTTCAATATGGCATTGTCACAGACTTTTGCATTAAGTGCCATCGCAGCTTATGGGATTTTATACTCCTTGCTGTCTCTGCTCAAACCAAAGAGAAATCCGATCCCCAAATTAGATAATTCACAAAATTTATTTTTATCCTTACTTGGCCCGGTTTTTATTCTCATTGTCAGCAACCTGGAGGGTTTTCTCGAGGTTCTGCACGCCCGTGGTCTTTTTTGGTTTCAGGCGGGGACTGGGCAGCTCAGCTCAAGATTTTGGGTATGGTTGGATATGAAGGAATTAAGTGTTCCACCTTCCCCGCCACTTTCGTGGATTCCATCCCGTTATCTATGGTGGTGGCGAGCTTCCCGTGTAGTTCAGGATTACGATTTGGCGGGAACATGGAGAGAGGTGATCGACGAATTCCCATTTTTCTCCTATTTACTTGGGGACCTGCACCCACATGTTTTGGTCATGCCATTTGCGCTGTTAGCTGTCGGATTGATCCTGAATTTATTTATGGGTGGTGCAAAAGGGAAAATGCGCTGGCTCGGTCTAGAATTAGTAATTAATTCAAAAACATTTTGGGCAGGTGCATTGATAATCGGCGGATTAGCTTTTCTTAATATGTGGGATTTCCCCATGTATGTCTTCATGTTCAGCTTGGTATATGTGGCTCGGAAATTGATAACAGAACGCCAGGCAGATGAACTGAGTGTGGATCAACCCATTCAAGACTCAGTTAACCAAGTTGAGTTACAAAAAAAACCTTCGCTAGTTTCTTTCGCGAAAGATTTCCTAATCATGGCTATTTCACTTGCGCTCTCGGGGGTCCTGCTGTACCTGCCCTTCTATATAGGATTCTCGTCGCAAGCTGGTGGAATTTTACCGAATTTAGTTTACTCTACCCGAGGGGCACACCTTTGGGTCATGT
>DAOVCZ010000110.1 GCA_030669775.1 Chloroflexota bacterium
ACGTTCTGGCGTGATGGATTAGGTTTGGAAATCAAAAAAATTAAGGATGTCCCAGAGCAGGAATCCCGGGTTGTTTTCCTTCCCTTGGGTGAATCTGAAATTGAACTTGTTGAGCCCACCTCTGACAACTCGGGAGTTGCCCGTTACCTGAAGAAACGCGGACCAGGAATGCACCATGTTTGCTTCGAGGTAGAAGATATCCGAGATTCTCTGCAGCAATTAAATAGCAAAGGATTCAGGTTAATCAACGAAACTCCACAAGTGGGTGAAGACGGGAGAAAGTATTTCTTCATTCATCCTGAAAGCACCAATGGCGTCCTCGTAGAATTATACGAGCTGCCGACCGATGGGCAAAAATCCATTTAGAATCTGCTTAAGGACGGACTCAACGGTCTCTGGCTGAGTACTCGTCTGCTTCGATGAAAATCCCGCCGGAAATATCCCGCTCAATCAATTTTCGATTGCGGTCGAAACTCAACTTAATTTCAATGCGCTGGAAACACCCCTGTCTGCCAACCAATGTCTTGCTGCAATGGTAGATTTGATCCTTTCTCCCCTGGTAATCGACACTTAAATCATTATAGAGATTTACCCTTGCACGGAGCGTTTCCCCACATCGATTGCAGCGCACATAAACCCAATATCCCGCCTTATCAGCACTGCGGGCAGAAGAAAAATAATTAGAAATCTTCTCAATTAAACCCATTTGCGCTACCTTTAAATCCTTAATCTACTCCCCATTCGGTGTAGAAATCACCTAACTCACATTGGCAGGCTTTCTCGAATTCATCCAAAAGGTTTTCCGGTGAAGCAATGGCGTATAAATTTTCGGAGAAGTAGTTTTGCAGCGCCGTAAAGAACGCCTGGTCTCCGATCCTACTCCGTAATTCCACAAAAAATATCGCTCCCTTAGAATATACCACTGGACTGTAATATTCAGGTTGGTTTATGAAGGCTCTCACCGGTTGACCGATATCTGAATTCGCAAGATTCATATCCACCTCATCGGCATTCTGCTTGAAGTAATCAACTGTGCCTTGATAAACCGGTGGTTGAAACTGTTCCCAATAAAGCAGCGAACTATATGTCGTCAGAGCTTCATCCTGCCATGGGTGTTCAATCACATCGCTACCCACCAAACCATACCACCATTGGTGAGCAGTCTCATGAGCAATTACCGTGGAGAGTAGATACGGACGTTCCTGATCTGCTTGGTAGAGCTCATCTTTCATCAATAAGAGCCCAGGATACTCCACTCCTGAGGCCCGCTGCAGGGGTACACTGACAATATCCAGTTCATTGTATGGATAAGGTCCAAAATTGTCGTTGAATACCGCCAGAGAATCGGCCGCGGCTTGCAAAGCTTCTTTCCATCGCTGTTCCCCATCTGCCAATCCCCAGTGCTGGATAACTACCCCATCTACTTCCGTTTGAACCAAGATGAAATTTGAGCTGGCAACAACCGGAAAATCCCGCACAGGTCCGCTGGCAAATGTATGAATTTCAATACCGTCCCTGCTCACTTGCTGGACCTTCGATCCAGGAGTGACCACTTGAATATTTTTTGGGGCGGTGATTTCTACTTTATATAAGCCCACTTCACTAACCACAGAATCCCCGATACCAATCACCGGTTCTGCCTGCCATTGTCCATCATTCCTCACCGCAAGAATGGGATACCAGTTGACGAAAGTAGCTACACCTTCTTCCAAAGCATAATTAAAGATGCCATAAGTCTCTGGGGCATCCTGCATCCCATCAGTCAGACGACCATTAAATTCCAATTCAATCACGACCGTCTCACCAGATTGGATCGGATCATCAAGTGAGAGACGCAAACCTGTGTTGTCTGATAAGAACATAATTGGCAGAACCTGGGTTCCATCCACTCGGGCGGAGGATACTTCAAGCGTTCCACCGTAAATGCGGCCCGCGTTTGGATACAATCGCAAGACCAGGTCGTTTAATGTTTCGTCATTGAGGTTGGTAAATGTGATCCGTGCTTTTCCTTCATACTCTGTGAGGTCATCCTGAAGCTCAAGCCAGAGTTGGTAGCAGGAGTTTAATGGAAGAGTGGCCCAATCTGGACGCTGATCTGGAGATAAAGCGATTTCTTGAGAAGCAATATCACAATTTACAAGGACACTTGTATGCAAATCCAGCTGGGGAACATGGCTTGGAGAGGTCTCCAAACCGGGAAAAGTAGATTCGACAACCAGGTTCTCATCCTGATTGAAACTGCATCCTGCTGAAATCATTGTAATCAAGGCGCATACAAACCATTTCCAGCATTGGTCAGGAGTGATCCGATGGGAATAATTCATTTTTTTCTCCTATATTGTAAATCTACTATTGGGAGTTGTTTTTTAAGATTATTGATTTCAGATCACTGTTCCCTTTATTGCGCTCGTCACCATGCTCAAATGGAAAGTCACAATGTAAATGTAAATCCGACTTGAAGAGGTGAGAAGTTCAACTAGTCCTTATACTTGATAAGGAAACCTCTGGTTCAATTTCGCTACGACGCAGGTGTGATTCATTATTTTCTTATGAACCTCCACTGTTATAATGAAGTTTTGCCTTAAGAAGATAATTTCCGATCTTTGATATAGAACTATTGTGCTATAATCCAGAGAGAAGGAACTTAAATAAGAGAATTGATTGAGAAAATCCATGTCATCCAAATCCATACGTGTAGTCGGCGCAAGGGAGCACAACCTCAAGAATATCACTGTAGACATTCCGCGCGACAAGTTTGTTGTAATCACAGGTCTTTCTGGATCAGGAAAATCATCCTTAGCTTTTGACACAATTTTCGCAGAAGGACAAAGGCGCTATGTTGAGTCGCTATCTGCATATGCCCGACAGTTTCTCGGACAGATGAAGAAACCAGATGTCGACTATATTGAAGGACTTTCACCAGCGGTATCGATCGATCAGAAAGGAGTATCCCACAACCCACGCTCCACAGTCGGTACAGTAACAGAAGTCTATGATTACTTACGGTTGTTATTCGCTCGAATTGGCATCCCACACTGCCCGATCTGTGGCAGAGAAGTAGAGCGTCAATCCGCCCAAGAGATCGTTGATGCGGTGGAGACCCTGTCAGAGGATTCTCGTTTGCTCATCCTCGCTCCAGTGGTTAGAGGAAGAAAAGGGACTCACCAGGCTGTACTGGAAGAAATCCAGAAATCCGGTTTTGTTCGCACCCGCGTGGATGGTGAAATCTTGGAACTTGACCAGGAGATCTCACTTGATCGTTATAAGAACCACAACATCGAAGCAGTAGTTGATCGGCTAATTTTGCATAAGCCAGAACAAGCGGAGGAAGCCGAGAACTTCCGCACCCGGTTGACTGATTCTATCGAAACAGCGCTTAAATTCGGTGATGGCTACCTGATCATCCTGGATATAACAAACGCGAAGGAACCTGAAGAGCTGTACTTTTCAGAGCATTTAGCCTGTTCAGAACACGGAACCAGCCTCCCAGAGATCGAACCGCGTACATTCTCATTCAATACACCACATGGCGCGTGCCCAGAATGCCAGGGCTTGGGAGGAAAATTAGAGATCGACCCACAGCTGCTCATCCCTGATCCGGGAGCATCGTTCAGTGATGGGGCAATTGCCGTCTCCGAGTGGAGTGGCCCCCGGGAGGAGGGCGGCTATTATTGGCAAACATTGGAAGCTGCAGCAAACGAGTACGAAATAAATCTGGAGGTTCCGGTCCGCTCAATTCCTGAGGAGAAGCTGAAAATCATTCTGTACGGTACTAATGGTAAAGAAGTCACTGTGCATTACAAGAACCGAAACGGCCGCCAGGCGACTTTCCGCACCCCTTTCGAGGGTGTAATCAATAACCTGCACCGGCGCTATAACGAAACGAATTCCGAGTACATGCGGGTTAAGATATCGGAGTTCATGAGTGAACACACCTGTACAAATTGCCATGGAGCCCGTTTGCGACCTGAAGCTCTGGCGGTTACTATAGATGATCACAATATCATCAGCATCACAAAATGGCCTGTCCAGCGTACCTTGAAGTGGATCAATCTGCTTAACAGCCCGAAGACAATATTTTCTGAACGGGAAAAGATCATCGCTTCCCGCATACTCAAGGAGATCATCGACCGACTCGGTTTTCTGGTTGATGTCGGTTTAGATTACCTCACCCTCGATCGCACAGCAGCCACCCTTTCTGGTGGTGAAGCACAGCGTATCCGGCTGGCAACCCAGATCGGCTCACACTTGATGGGAGTACTCTATGTGCTCGATGAACCATCTATCGGTTTGCACCCACGCGATAATGCCCGCTTACTGACTACTCTTGAAGGATTGCGCGACTTGGGGAATACTGTCCTGGTAGTGGAGCATGATGAAGGAACCATTCGACGTGCAGATTGGATTGTTGATCTTGGACCTGGAGCTGGGGAACAGGGTGGTGAAGTAATCGCAGAAGGACCTGTGGACAAGATTATCAAATCGAAGAAATCCCTGACCGCTGCTTACCTGACAGGTCGAGAACGAATCCCAATTCCAGAGAAGCGCCGCCAGGGCAATGGGAAATATTTGTCGGTGATTGGGGCTCGTGAAAACAACTTGAAGAACATCGATGTTCATATACCTCTAGCAAAACTTGTATGTATCACAGGCGTGTCCGGTTCGGGAAAATCAAGCCTGATGGTCGAAGTTTTATATAAGGCGCTTGCGCGCCAGCTCAATCGTTCACGCACCCAGCCTGGTGAATATGATCACCTGGAAGGTGTGGGAAACCTGGATAAGATTATCAACATTGATCAGTCTCCAATCGGTCGTACTCCTCGTTCAAATCCAGGAACCTATACCGGATTGTTCGATCAGATTCGCAGCCTGTTCGCTGAGTTGCCGGAAAGCAAAATTCGCGGCTACAAGATGGGCCGCTTCTCATTCAATGTGCGCGGTGGTCGTTGTGAAGCCTGCCAGGGACAGGGACAGCTGCGGATTGAGATGCAATTTCTACCCGATGTTTATGTCCCTTGTGATGTCTGTCACGGTTCTCGCTACAACCGTGAGACCCTCCAGGTGCGGTTTAAAGAATTTAACATCGCAGACGTCCTGGATATGACCGTGGATACTGCAGTTGAGATTTTCAATGCCTTTCCAAAAATGACCAGGAAATTAGAAACCCTGCAAGATGTTGGATTAGGTTATATCCGCATCGGTCAACCTGCACCGACACTCTCTGGTGGTGAGGCACAGCGAGTCAAATTGTCTCGAGAACTTTCAAAGCGTTCTACGGGCAGCACCTTATATGTACTCGATGAACCTTCTGTTGGACTTCATGCGGCAGATGTCCATAAACTGATCGATGTTCTCCATCGTCTGGTGGACAATGGCAATACCGTTGTGATCATCGAGCACAACCTGGATATTATCAAGGTTGCAGATTACATCATCGACCTGGGTCCGGAAGGTGGCGATGGGGGGGGAGAGATCGTTACAGTTGGTACTCCTGAAGAAGTGTGCAACATTTCAGAGTCTTACACAGGTCAATATCTCAGCCAATTCTGTATGTGATTATTTTGCCTATTCTAAATAGGTATCCAGCCATTCAATTATCAGCTCCCCCGTTCCTGTTTCACCCGCCAACATGTTTGTACCATGTCCGGCATTCTGGTACATGACCAGTTTGACTTCTCCCGCCGCAATCTCTTTCAAAATTTGAGAAGAGTCCGCGGAATACGTGTCCTCCTGGCTGGCAACGATTAAGACAGGACGATCTCCGTACGCGACCATGGCTGCCTCGGTTTTCACCCCAGCATAATCCAAGCCTGGCGAAAGTAGGACCACAGTCCTAACCCCTGCTTCATTTGCCCCAGCTACAAGAGCCAGATTGGCGCCTATACTTGCCCCAACAAGTGCTAAGCGGTCTGGATCAATATCTGGTTTTGTGGATAGATTATTCCAAACCTGCTGTATATCGTTTTCTGCTAAATCCCAATCCACCACTCCACCTGTATCTCCATGTCCGCGCATATCCAAGGCGAATACAGCATATCCAGCGCTGGTCAGCTGCCGGGCATGATCATCCCAGGAAGATCGGTCTCTCCCTAACATGTGCAATAATATCACCCCAGACCAGGGAGGGGTGATATTTACGGGGGCATAATACGTTCCAACCAGATTTAGCCCATCAGATGCTTCTATCTCTTCACGAACTCCTTCGACAATGACCTCCGCCAATTCGGGCACTGGTGAGGCAGCGAATTCTGGGACCGCCTCTTCAGTTGATGAAGTTGTCCGAGTACTCACAGGAACCGATTTCAATGTGGATTCCGGTGTCGGGCTGAGTCGAACTGTCGGTGTTAGCGTTGGAAGTGAGGTTGGGGTTTCATTGATTGCTGCAGTCTGACAAGCTGCAAGAAGCAAGAAAGTTAAACAACATAAAATCAATATACTTCGCCAGATCATCAAATTCACCTCTCCCTATCTCTTTACACAATTACTTTGCTCTTTAACTTGTATGGTTCATCCCCAGTTAGCAATCCGGTCAGGGGCT